>NZ_JBAMDI010000048.1:0-74989 GCF_036961695.1 Pseudomonas sp. CGJS7
CCGGAAATGCCAGCAGTATGCCAGACCTGTCAGACGTAAGAATCGTCGTCCGAGAAGAACCCGCCGTCATCGCTGCCGAAACCACCGTCGGCGTATCCACCCTGGTCACTGCCCCAGCCACCGTTGTCAGCCACTTGCTGCTGCCCGCCCTGGTCGTTCCAGCCGCCACTGTCGCTGGCTGGCGCCGGCTCTTCCTTGATGACCTCGACCACTTCTTCCGGTTGCGAGTTGTGGTTGAACAGGCTGCTGATACCCTGCGCCAGCAGCACACCACCGGCCACACCGGCGGCGGTCTGCATGGCCCCGCCAAGGAAGCTGCTGGCCCCACTGCGCGCAGGCGCGGCGCCATAGCCAGGCTGCGGCGCCTGAGGCTGGGCGAAACCAGGTGCCGACGGCTCGCGCCAGCCACCACCGGACGCTACAGGGGGCGCCGAAGGACGCTGTGGCTGCACCGCCGGGGCTGCGTTGCGCCCACCCGAACCAAAGATGCTGGACAAGAAACCACCCCCGCCATTGCTCGGCGCACTGCTGGCGGCTTGTGCCGCCTGAGCCTGGGCACGGGCCTGCTGCAGCTCGGCTTGCAGCTGCTTGTTCTGTTCGTCGAGGCGCTTGATCGCGGCCTCCTGTACCAAAATCGCCTGGGCCATGTAGTAAGGCGCCGCCGGTTGCTGACGCACGTGCTGCTCGATGCACGCCTGGGCTTGCGCGTCACGCGGCTGGCTTGGGTCTTCGGCTTGCTTGAGGCGGCCGAACAGGCCGTCGATCAGGGTTTGTTCTTCAGTGTTCATGGGCGACCTCGTGGGGTAGCGGGACATCGGACAGCGTCAAAGATGGGGCGTACAGGCGCGGGATTCAATCACTGCTGCGGTGAAACTTTTTTCAGCAAGTGACAGCTCCAGGCCTGCTTTGGGCTAAAGTTAGGCCCCTGTTTTTACTGCCATGCGATGTTGACTGATGAATCCGCTGAGCGTTCTGCGTGACTCCCTGTACTTCTTCCGCCGTCACCTGCCAAACATCCTCCAGCTGTGCCTGCCGCTGGTGGTGGTGGAAGCCCTGCTCACCCAATTGCTGGACCGGCAGCTGGGCGACCAGGCATCACCGGCCTACGGCATGCTGGTCAGCCTGTTGTTCTACCCGCTGTACAGCGCAGCCCTGATCCTGTACCTGGACACACGCAGCAACGGCCAGGAAATCGCCAAGCGCGACCTGTTCGCCCGCGCCCTTCAACTGTGGCCGCAACTGGCCCTGCTGATCCTGATCAGCTCGCTATTGATCATGGCCGGCCTGGCGCTGTTCATCTTCCCGGGGGTGTGGATCATGATCAACCTGGTGTTCGCCGAGTACCTGCTGGTACTGCGCGGCCGGCCGGTGGTGCAGGCGATGCGCGAAAGCGCAAGCATGACCACCGGGCATTTCATGCGCATCATGATCTGCGTTTTAGGCGTGCTGGCACCGATCTGGCTGATCGACGGGCTGCTGTTGATGGCCTTCCCCGAGCCATCACCTGGGATGGAACTGGCCATGGACAGCCTCAGCGGCTTCCTGCAGCTGTTCAGCACCGTGGTGCTGTACCGCCTGTTCATGTTGCTGGAAGGTGAAGCCAGCACCTGAGGCCACCGGGGAATGTTTTCGGCCTGCCGGCTGCCCAGCCCTGGCGCCAGAGTGCACATCCTCAATGCTATTCAAGGAGTGCACCATGAACGAAACCATTCAGGCCGGGTACGCCAGGTCTTTTCGCGGCAAGCTGTACATGCGCACCGTCGACCGGGACATCCCGCTACGCCTCAGCCGCAGTACAGACAAGTTCGGCTGGGGCATTACCCCTGAGGATGACTGGTTGCAGGCGGGGGGAAGGCAGGACTCCCCGGTGATGGACTTTCATTACCACTCGCGGACCAACGATCGCCTGCACTACCGCATCAGCATGCCAGGGCGCCCGGAGACCAAGAAACTAGGGGTCAGCCGCAATGGCTATCTGGGCTTCTACTGGCATGCAGACGTTAGCGAATACTGGAAAATCGAGCCGCTGGCGCTGACAGATGAAGGCCTTGTCTGCCATCTGCGCGACCAGCGGGGCTACAGGGTCGGCGCCCTCCCGGATACGCCGCACAGGAGTGGGGAGTGGGTAGCCTGGCTCAACGTCGAGGAAGGCGAAGTGATCACGTTCCTATTGAGGCAGGCAGATCGAGCTTCACTGGCGGGGGCAATACGATGAATGGCACGACCACTGACACGTCGTGGCCAGCGCATGATTTTTTCGGCCTGCCGCACTCAGTGGTGTGCATCAGCTCCCTCTCGGCTTGGCCCTGGCGGTAGCCTCGGCCACCAGAGGGTCGTCCGGCCAGTAGTGCTTCGGATATCGCCCTTTCAGGTCTTTCTTCACCTCGGCATAGGTCGTGCGCCAGAAACTGGCCAGGTCCTGGGTCACCTGCACCGGCCGACGCGCCGGTGACAGCAGGTGCAGCTTGACCTGCTGCCGGCCATTGGCGATGCGCGGGGTGTCGGCAAGGCCGAACAGTTCTTGCAGACGCACGGCGAGAATCGGCGGGGTTTCGCTGTAATCCAGGCGGATGTTCGAGCCGGACGGCACGGCCAAATGCGCCGGAGCCTGTTCTTCCAGGCGTTGCGGCAGCGGCCAGGGCAGCAGGTTGCGCAGCATCGACGGCAAGTCCAGCGCGGCAAAGTGGCTGAGGCGCGATACTTTGCTCAGGTAAGGCTGTAACCAGTCTTCCAGGCTGGCCAGCAGCGCCTCGTCCCCCAGATCAGGCCATTCGCTGTGGCCATCCTTCTGCAGGTCGAGCTGACGCAGCAGCGCAACACGTGCCTGCCATTGCCGCAGTTCCGGCGTCCAGGTCAGCAGGTTCAAACCTTTGCGCCGGACCAGGCCAAGCAGCGCCCGGGCCCTGGCTTCGTCATCCAGCCTGGGCAGCGGCTCACGGCTGAGGACCAGTTCGCCAACCTTCACCTGGCGCTCGGCGCGCAACACCTGCTCGCGCTCGTCCCAATCGAGGATATCGACCCTCTCGACCTGCTCGGCCAGTACACCCTCGAGCAACGCCGGATCGAATTCGGCTGCCAGATAGATCCGCTCCTCACGCTGCCCCTGGCGGCTACCCAGGTCGGCGATCACCAGCCATGGGCACTTCATCAATGCATCGACTTCGCCAAACAGGGCCGCACGGCCGTTGGCGAGCCGATACTCCGCCCCACCCGCCCGGCGCTGCTGGGCGACCCGGTCAGGGTAGGCCAGCGCCAACAGGGCGCCCAGCCAGCGTGGGTGGTCCGGGTCGGCGACCGGCGCACCGACCTTGCCACGCAACAGGCCACGGTACTGCCGGGCCAGCTGACGAGCACGCTGCACACCCCCCTGGCCGCCACGCGCAGCCTTGCTCTCACCGCTGACCAGCGCAAGCCGGCTGTGCAAGTCGGCACCACCGCCACGCTGAATGTCCCGCTCCCCCAGCAGTGCAGCCACATCGCATGCCATCTGTGCCAGGCCCAGGTCCTGGCCGCGCAGCAACAAGTGCGCGATGCGTGGGTGAGCCGGCAGTTCGGCCATGGCCTGGCCATGTTCGCTGAGGGTGTCGCGGCTGCCCGGCTTGAAGGCGCTGAGTCGCGCCAACAGGTCCTGTGCCTGGGCGAACGCTGCAGCCGGTGGCTGGTCGAGCCAGCGCAACTGCTCGGGCGTTACACCCCAGCGCGCCAGCTGCAGGGCCAGCCCGGCCAGGTCGGCCTGGAGAATCTCGGCACTGCCATGGGCGGCCAGCTGGTCATGCTGGGCCTCGGACCAAAGGCGGTAGCACACGCCGGGCTCCAGGCGGCCGGCACGCCCCGCGCGCTGGGTGGCGCTGGCGCGGGAAATGCGCTGGGTGTCCAGGCGGGTCATGCCGCTGCCGGGGTCGAAGCGCGGCACCCGGGCCAGGCCTGCGTCGATCACCACGCGCACGCCATTGATGGTCAGGCTGGTTTCGGCGATGTTGGTGGCCAGCACCACCTTGCGCAGGCCCTTGGCCGGCGGGTCGATAGCGGCGCGCTGGGCATTGAGGTCGAGCTCGCCATGCAGCGGGCACAGCAGAATCTCGGGGCGCGTCCCCAGCGCCTCCTGAAGGCTTTGGTGAACCCGGCGGATCTCGGCTTGCCCAGGCAGGAACACCAGCACGCTGCCGGCCTGGTCAGCCAGCGCATGCAGCACGCAGTCCACCACCCGTGGCTCGATGAACTCGCCTGGCTGAAACGGCCGCCCCCAGCGGATATCCACCGGATGCATGCGGCCTTCGCTGCTGACCACCGGGGCATCGTCCAGCAACCGCGACAGGCGCTCGCCTTCCAGGGTGGCGGACATCAGCAGAATCTTCAGTGGCGGGTCGTCACGCAGCAACTCGCGGCCGTTAAGGCTCAGCGCAAGTGCGAGATCGGCATCCAGGCTGCGCTCGTGAAATTCGTCGAAGATCAGCAGGCCCACACCTTCCAGCGCCGGGTCGGCTTGCAGGCGGCGTGTGAGGATGCCTTCGGTCACCACTTCGATACGGGTTTTCGGCCCGACCTTGCTGTCCAGACGGATGCGGTAACCCACCGTTTCCCCAACCTGCTCGCCCAGCTCACTGGCCAGCCGTTCGGCCGCTGCCCGCGCAGCCAGGCGCCGTGGCTCGAGCATTAGGATGCTCTGCCCGGCCAGCCACGGTTCGTGCAGCAGCGCCAGTGGCACGCGGGTGGTCTTGCCAGCGCCAGGCGGCGCTTCAAGCACCACTTCGTCACGGTTTTCCAGAGCCTGGCGCAGGGCGGGCAAGGCAGCATCAATGGGTAATGAAATCATGGTGGTCCTCGAACAGTGTCGCGAGTATAACGGCGAACCCAGCCTGCTCTATCATGGTCTTAACATCAGGTGCAGGCGCTTCGCTTGTCCTGCTGAACACCTTTTCGGAGATTTACATGCGTATCTCGACCCGCGTCATCGGTGGCGCCCTCATCGCCACCCTGCTGACCCAACTGACGGCCTGCGGCACCATTTTCTACCCGGACCGGCGCGGCCAGATCGGCGGCAAGATCGACCCTGTGGTTGCCGCCATGGATGCCATTGGCATCCTGTTCTATGTAATCCCGGGGCTGATTGCCTTCGGTATCGACTTTGCCACCGGCGCCATCTACTACCCAGGTGGCCGCACTGCCCAGGTTGACCCGGCCAAACTGCAGGAAGCCGTCAGCCCCGATGGCAAGGTCGACAACCTGAAGTTGCAGGCCATTCTGGAAAGCGAACTGGGCCAGCGCCTGCCGCTGAACGACCCACGGCTGATCCAGCACCGCGGCAGCATCGAACAACTGGCCAGCCTGGGCCTGGTCCCGGCAGCCTGAGCCACAAGGACACTGACCACGGATGATCACTACCCCGGCTGAACACCAGCGCCTGCTCCGCCTGGCCACGCGCGCTTCACTGGCGGTGGCCGGCATCCTGGTGCTGAGCAAGGCGCTGGCCTGGTGGCTGAGCGGGTCGGTGAGCTTGCTGGCCGGGCTGACCGACTCGGCACTGGACGCCGTGGCCTCGTTCCTCAACCTGCTGGCGGTGCACTATGCCCTGCGCCCGGCCGACGACGATCACCGGTTCGGCCATGGCAAGGCCGAGGCCTTGGCCGGTATGGCGCAGGCGCTGTTCATCGGTGGCAGTGCGGTGCTAATCGGTGTACAGGCGGTCGAGCGCCTGTACACCCCGCAACCGCTGGGTGATACCTCCATCGGTATCGCGGTGATGCTGCTGTCGCTGGTGCTGACGGTCGCCCTGCTGGCGCTGCAGTACAAGGTCATCCGGCTCACCGGCTCCACTGCGGTACGGGCAGATTCCCTGCACTACCGTTCTGACTTGTTGCTCAACGGCAGCATTCTGCTGGCCCTGTTGCTGACGCGTTTTGGCTGGCCGCAGCTGGATGCGCTGTTCGGCCTGGGCATCGCCTTTTACATCCTCTGGAGCGCGTTGCAGATTGCCCGCGAAAGTACGGCCATCCTGATGGACAAGGCCTTACCCGGCGATGTTGGCGAGGACATGACCGCGCTGGTGCTGGCCGTTGCAGGCGTGAAAGGCGTGCATGACCTGCGCACGCGCGTGTCGGGCAACCAGTGGTTTGTGCAACTGCACCTGGAACTGCCGGGGCAACTGCCGCTGCATGAGGCGCATAGCTTGTGCGTGGAGGCCTCGCGGGTGATCCGCCAGCGTTACCCACAGGCAGACGTGATGGTGCACGCCGACCCGGTATGAGGTAACCACCCCATGCCCCACCCCTTGTAGGAGCGGGTTCATCGCGAAAGGGCCGGGGCTGCTGGCCAATTCCACCCGCCGTTTGCCGTTGCCGCCGCTACCGTATTCGCGGGTAAACCCGCTCCTACACGCGCACAGGCCGTTGTAGGAGCGGGTTCACCCGCGAAAGGGCCGGGGCCGCTAGCCAATTTCCACCCGCCGATCACCGTTGCCGCCGCTACCGTATTCACGGGTAAACCCGAGTCCATCGATTACACACGCACAGGCCGTTGTAGGAGCGGGTTCACCCGCGAAAGGGCCGGGGCTGCTGGCCAATTTCAACCCGCCGATCAGCGTTGCCGCCGCTACCGTATTCGCGGGTAAACCCGCTCCTACAGGGGTTCCGTGCAGGGCTCAGTTGATGCTGTAACCCCGACCACTGAAACAGGCCCCCAGCGCCCGCTGGTAGTGGCTGAGCACAGTGGCCGCCGGTGCATACGTCGCCGTCGCCGGGTCGAAGCCCGACTGGCTCACCGCCCAGCGATGGCACTGGTAGCGGTCCTGCTCCTGCTGTTCCTGACCCTGGCCATACATCGGATAAGCCACCACGTCATACCCGCCATTTGCCGGGGCCACCGGCACGGGCGACGGCACGCCGACCGGCGGGTTGACCACCACATATTCCTGGCTGTCTGCCAGGTACTGGTAATAGGTATCGGCCACCAGAAAGAACAGCGCACCACCCAACCACACTTCCCGCGCATAAGGCGGCAGATAACTGACCCGCACGCCGTACGGCGGGGTCACCACGATGTAACGGCCCCCGTGCGGGCGGTACCAGTAACCCCCGGAGTAGAAATAGTCAGCGCCCCGGTAGGGTACTTTCCAGTAGCGGTCAGGAAAATGATCCACCGTGTGCCCTGGGCGATACTGCGGCCCAGGCCCCCAGCCATTGCCATGGCCATCCGGGCGCCCCTGCCAGTCGCCACCGGGCCGTTGCCCCGGGCCACCGGTTTGCCAGTGGTGATCATCACCGTGGCGGCGGGGGATGTCCTGGTAATACCCCTGGCGCGGCGGTTGGGTCTGGCGCACTTCGTCGCGCGAGTTGAGCGAGCGCCCCGGTTCACTCTCACCTTGCACCTGCTGGCCACGTTCACCGTGCCCCTCGCCGGGCCCTTCAGCCAAGGCCCCAAGGCTGATGCTCAAACCCAGTAAACCAACACCTGCCAACTGCCAGATGCGCGACGTCATGGTGTTCCTCTCGGTAGAAAAAACTGCAACCAACGCCAGTCTACCGTGCCCACCACACAGGCCAATTAAAATTCCCGACATGAAAAAAGGGAGGCCACAGGGCCTCCCTTCAGGAATTGTCGTCCGTGCTCGGCACTTGTGGCGCCGGCTCACCTCACACCGTCTTCTGGAGGGTGTGTAGCCCGGGGGCCTGCAGATCCTGTTGGATGGCTGGCCGCGACCGCCCGCCTAGGGCGCGTCGCCGTGGACTGATGTCCGGGCAGTGATTCTGGTGATAAAGATACCGGACGGGTTGCGACAGAGGATTGCGAAGATTGCTCAGATAAATAGCACTTGCGCAATTTTTCACCCTGGATTGATAATTCGCAGCAATCCGAACAGAAAAGGCAAATGCCATGAGCAAACTTGACCGCTACGACCTGAGCATCCTCGCCGAATTGCAGCGCGATGCGCGCATTTCCAACCAGGAACTGGCCGAACGCATCGGCCTGTCGCCATCGCCATGCTCGCGTCGGGTCAAGCAACTGGAGGACGACGGCTATATCTCGCGCCAGGTGGCCCTGCTCGACCGCAAGAAGCTGGGCCTGAGCCTGACCGCCTATGTGTTGATAGGTATGGACCGCCACACCCCGGAGCGCTTTGAAACATTCGAGGCCGCCATCCGCAACCTGCCACAGGTGCTCGAGTGCAGCCTGGTCACCGGCATGGATGCCGATTATCAGTTGAAAGTGGTGGTGCCGGACATGGACCACTACCAGAAACTGCTTCTAGGCAGCCTGACCCGTATCGAAGGCGTCACCAGCGTGCGCTCGAGCTTCGTGCTCAACCAGGTGTTGGCCAGCACCGAGCTGCCATTGACCCACCTGCGTTAATTGCTTACCCAGCCGACGTATAATCGGACGCTCAACCCGCCTGGAGAACACCGATGGATCCCGCCGTATTCGAAGAATGGATGATGATCATCCTGGTCACCGTGTTGATCGGTTTCATGGGTTTCATCGTCTGGGACCTGGCAAAAAAGTCCAAGGCGGGTAAGTTCGGGACGCTGATCCTGTTCTTCGTGCTGGGCCTGGGGGTGCTGGCCTTCATCATCAAAAGCGTGGTGGTGGGGTTTCTGGAAGGCGTATAAAACATTTCAGGGCCATTCGCGGGCACGCCCGCTCCCACAGGTTGGGCGCTGCCTTCAAGTACTGCACCGTCCCTGTGGGAGCGGGCGTGCCCGCGAACAGGCCCTGACCTTAACTAAAGCCTGGCAGGGACCTCCCGCCAGCAACCCTGCTCCAGCCCATCCAGCGCCCAGTCACCAATCCGCACGCGCACCAGGCGCAAGGTCGGCAAGCCCACTGCTGCCGTCATCCGCCGCACCTGGCGGTTACGCCCTTCGCGAATCACCAGCTCCAGCCAGCTGGTCGGCACACTTTTGCGAAAGCGTACCGGCGGGTTGCGCGGCCACAGCTCGGGTTCTTCCAGGCGCCGCGCCTCAGCCGGCAAGGTCGGCCCATCGTTCAGCTCCACGCCATCACGCAAGCGCTGCAACTGCTCGTCACTCGGCTCGCCTTCCACCTGCACCCAGTAGGTCTTGGCCAGTTTGTGCTTCGGATCGGCAATCCGCGCCTGCAACCCGCCATCGTTGGTCAGCAACAGCAAGCCTTCGCTGTCGCGGTCCAGCCGCCCGGCCGGGTATACGCCCGGAATGTCGATGAAGTCCTTGAGCGTCGCGCGCCCTTCACCGTCGCTGAACTGGGTCAGCACGTCGAACGGTTTGTTGAACAGGATCAGGCGCGGCTCGGCGGGTGGCGCCTTGGCCTGGCGACGCGGGCCGGCGGCAGGCCGCGCCTGAGGGCGGCGCGGCTTGTTACGGGGTGGCAGTGACATGAATCCTCAGCGGAACGGCGGCTCATCGAAGCTGCGCAGTTTACGCGAGTGCAGCGAGTTGAGCTCGGTGCGCAGCAGGTCGAGGGCAGCAATGCCGATCTTCAGGTGCTGGCTGACCGCCCGGTTATAGAAGGCGTTGGCCGAACCTGGCAGTTTGATCTCGCTGTGCAGCGGCTTGTCGGACACGCACAGCAAGGTGCCGTAAGGCACGCGCAAACGGTAGCCCTGGGCAGCAATGGTGCCGCTTTCCATGTCCACCGCCACGGCACGCGACAGGTTGATCAGCGGGCGTTCCTGAGCCCAGCGCAGCTCCCAGTTGCGGTCGTCGTAGGTCAGCACGGTGCCGGTGCGCAGGCGCTTTTTCAACTGCTCGCCACGCTCGCCAGTGACCTGCGCGGCGGCCTCCTGCAAGGCCATTTGCACTTCGGCCAGGGCCGGGATCGGGATATTCGGCGGCACGACCCGGTCGAGAATGCCGTCACGGCGCATATAGGCGTGTGCCAGCACGTAGTCGCCGATGGTCTGCGACTGCCGCAGGCCGCCGCAGTGGCCGATCATCAGCCAGCAATGCGGGCGCAGCACGGCCAGGTGGTCGGTGATGTTCTTGGCGTTGGATGGGCCCACACCAATGTTGACCAAGGTAACGCCATCGCCGTCGGCGGCGATCAGGTGGTAAGCCGGCATCTGGTAGCGGTGCCAGACCACGCTGGCCACCAGGGCCTGGGTTTCGCCATGGTCCATGCCCTTTTCGATCACGACGTTGCCCGGCAGCACCATACGCACGAAGCGTGGGTCGTCACGCAGTTGTTCCAGGCCATGGCTGATGAACTGGTCGACATAGCGGTGGTAGTTGGTCAGCAGGATCCACGGCTGTACATGGCGCCAGTCGCTGCCGGTGTAGTGCACCAGGCGGCGTAGCGAGAAGTCGACGCGCGCGGCATCGAACAACGCCAGTGGCATGATTTCAGCACGGTCCCAGTCGTACAGGCCATCAGCGATGTTGTCGGTGGCCGCCGACAGGTCGGTGCTGGGGAACACTCGCGCCAGCTGCGCAGCGGTAATGCCGCTACCGGCCAGCTCGTCGCCCTGGTCGACCACATAGGGGTAAGGGATGTTCTGCTCGCTGACGCCGACTTCTACCGTGACGGTGTAGTCATGCATCAGCGGGCGCAGTTGCTCCAGCAGGTAGCCACGGAACGCAGCGGGCTGGGTGACGGTGACGCTGTAGGTGCCGGCAACCTGGACCTTGGCATAGGCGCGGGTGGTGGCGGCGACTTCGCCATGGCTGTAGTAGGTCAGGCGCAGAGCCGGGTAGCGGAACAGGTCGCGCTCATCGGTATCGGGCTCGGTACGGTCCTTCAGGTAACGCTTCAGGGCCTGACTCAGGGCACCTGTGGCCTGTTCATGCAAGGCCGCCAGACGGTCGACGGCCTGTTCGGGGGTATCAACGACTACAAAAGCGTGGCTCACACTGTGCTTCCTGTCTGGACATGCATGTGATCCATCTTGCCTGCCTTCTTGGTTAAATACACCCCCATTGATCGGTGTTGGGTTCATTCGCGGGCAAGCCCGCTGCTACAGGGGCCAGGCAGGCGTAGCCCTTGTGACCAATGCCATCACATCCACACCTCGCGGCAGCGCCCCGTACACCCGGCCACCACCGGCCAGGCGGCTGCCGATAAACGCATCACTGACGTCTGCATTCCCGGCCTCCAGCAGCAGCTTGGCCTGCAACGCCAGGGCAATATCCTCGGTCAGCTGCCTCGCGCGGTACTGCATGTCACCGGTGTCGGCAAACGCCCCCTTGAGGTTGCCGATATGCGCCGCCAGGCGCGGGTCGCCATGCCCGTCACCCAGCTCGACAAACAGTGCATCGAGTACGCCCGGCTCCTTGGACAAGGCCCGCAGCACATCCAGGCACTGCACGTTGCCCGAGCCCTCCCAGGTCGAGTTGACCGGTGCCTCGCGGTACAGCCGTGGCAGAATGCTGTCTTCCACATAACCCGCGCCACCCAGGCATTCGGCGGCCTCGTTGATCATGGCCGGCGCACGTTTGCAGATCCAGTACTTGCCCACCGCCGTGACCAGCCGGGCAAAATGCGCCTGTTGCGGGTCGTCCAGTTGCTCCAGCGCCTGGCCCATGCGCAAGCTCAGGGCGAGCGCAGCCTCGCTTTCCAGGGCCAGGTCGGCCAGCACGTTCTGCATCAATGGCTGCTCGTTCAGCACCCGCCCGCCGACCTTGCGATGCGCGCAATGGTGAGCCGCCTGCGTCAACGCCTGGCGCATCAGCGCGCTGGAGCCGACCATGCAATCAAACCGGGTCATGGCGACCATCTCGATGATGGTCGGCACGCCGCGTCCCTCTTCGCCGATCATCCACGCCAGCGCACCGCGGAACTCCACCTCGCTGGAGGCGTTGGAGCTGTTGCCCAGCTTGTTTTTCAGGCGCTGGATATAGAACTGGTTGCGGTTGTCATCGGGGCGGTGGCGCGGCAGCAGGAAGCAGCTCAGGCCTTTTTCGGTTTGCGCCAAGGTCAGGAAAGCGTCGCACATCGGCGCCGAGCAGAACCACTTGTGGCCAACCAGCTCATAGGCCTGCCCCGGGCCCGGCGCACCGACCGGATAGGCCCGGGTAGTGTTGGCGCGCACATCGGTGCCGCCCTGCTTTTCGGTCATCGCCATGCCCAGGGTGACCCCGGCCTTGTGCCGGTCGCCAACGTTGCGCGGGTCATATTCGCAGGCAAGGATTTTCGGCAGCCAGTATTCAGCCAGCTCAGGCTGCAGGCGCAATGCCGGCACGGCGGCAAACGTCATGGTCAGCGGGCAGCCGGTGCCGGCCTCGGCCTGGCTGTGCAGGTAGGTCATCGAAGCCCGTGCAACATGGGCGCCAGCACGGGGCTCGGCCCATGGCAAAGAAGGCAGGCCATGTTCGACGGCGGTACGCATCAACTCATGGTAGGCCGGGTGGAACTCGACCAGATCGATGCGATGGCCATAGCGGTCGTGGCTGCTGAACTCGGGTTTGTGCGCGTTGGCCAGGAAGCCTGCCTGCATCAGCGGGCCGCCGGCCAGGGCACCATAGGCGTCGATCCGCGACTCGGCCCAGCCCGCGCCAAAACGCCTTGACCATTCTTGCAAGGGCAGGTCGAGGCGGTACAGGTTGGCACCGTCGAGCGGCGGCGGCTGGTTGGTGACTTCGTGGGTTTCAGCGTACTGGTGCAGGCTCATCGGGGGGCTCCTGGATCCGGGTAGGCTTGAGAGACCCAGTGAAGCACTGCTTGCGGGGTAGTCAAAGGGGTATTAATGACTAAACGTGTGATTGCTGGCGTGCGCGCGCGCGTAGGTGGCGGCAACGGTGAACGGTGGGTGGATATTGGCCAGCAGACCCGGCCCTTTCGCGGGTGAACCCGCTCCTACAGCGAGCGCCGCGCCTGCAGCATGTGCGGGCTCATCTGCGCCTGCGAAATCGCCATGTTCAAACTCAACTCGAAGCGGCTACCCAGCCCGCGCGTCGATTCATGCGCCAATCTGGCCCCCAGCAACTCCCCCATCTGCCGGCAAATCGACAACCCAATCCCCAAACCGCCATACCGCCGGGTCATCGAACCATCGACCTGGAAGAACCGCTGGTACAGGGTCGACTGCTCCAGATCATCGAAACCGATACCGCTGTCGCTGACGGTAAAGGTCAACGCCAGATCATCCGGTCCCACCCGGCGGCCACGCACCTGGATCATCACACCGCCCTGATGGGTGAACTTCAAACCGTTGTCCACCAGGCAACCCAGGCAGTGCGCCAGTTTCTGCCCGTCACCGAGCAGCCCGTCCGGCAGGTCGGCCGGAATGTCCAGGCTCAGGTACAGGCCTTTGCCCAGCGCCTGCCCGGCATAACCGGCGCGCAAACCCTGCAACAGGGCGCGCAGGCTGAACGGTGCCGGCTGCGCCCGCAGGCGGCCGGCCTGCAATTCGGACAGGGTAAGAATGGCATCGACCATATCCATCATGCCTTGGGCAGACCCCACTGCCGTGTGATGGTACTGAGCCATTTCAGCCCCCATCGGCAGGGTGTGCATCAGCTCGAGCGAGCCAATCACCCCATTCATCGGGGTGCGCAGTTCATGAGTCACGCTGGCCAGGAACTCGTCCTTCAGGCGATTGCTCCTGGCCAGCTGCAGGTTCAGTTGCTCCAGCGTACGCCCAGTGTCGCGCAAGGTCTGTGCCTGCTGCTCGCGCAGGCTGTTGATGCGGTCGGCCAGTGCCAGCGACAGCAAGGCCACTTCCAAGGCCGAACCCAGCTGGCTGGCATACATGGTGATGAACACGTTCGGCAGGTAGCCCAGTACCATCAAGGTGTTGACCAGTCCGCCAAGCAGGAACGCCGTCCAGGCGATGATGAACCAGCGCGCCACTCGCAAGCCGCGCCACCAGGCATACAGGCCGGCGCTGAAGACGCTTATGGTGAACAGCAGCGCCAGCAGCGTGGCCATGCGCAGCGCAATGCCGTAAGGCATGCTCACCGCCAGTACCATGACCAGCGCCCCCCCCAGCATCAGCAGTTGCAACAGGCGATCGAAGCCACGGTTGAGGCTGCCCAGTTGCAGGAAGTGCCGGGCGAACTGGCAACCGAACAGCCCGGCTGCACCAATGAACAAAGGCGTGGAGGCGTTCGCCCACCAAGGGCTGTCTGGCCAGAAATAGGCTACACCGGCGCCGTTCACCGAGACCTGGTAAAGGCCGAACGACGCGATGTAAAGGATGTAATAGAGGTAGCTGACGTCACGCACGCTGAGGTAGATGAACAGGTTGTACACCAGCATCACCAGTAAAACACCGTAGATCATCCCCAGCACATACAGGCGCGTGGGCTGCTCTTCCAGGTAGGCTTCAGGGGACCATAACGCCAGCGGCGCTTGCACCGAACCCTGGCTGTGCAGCCGCAGGTACGCGGTGGTCACCTTGCCTGGCGGCAGTTGCAGTTCGAACAAGTAGTTGTTCTGCCGGATCTGCCGGCTGTCGTAGGGCAAGGCATCGCCGGTGCGCTGCGCCAGGCGGTACAGGCCGCTGCTGTCAGGCAAATACAGTTCGAGGTGATCCAGCGGCGGGTAGGCCAACTCCAGCAGCCATGACCGCGGGGCAGCGTTGGGCGCGGCAGTGGGGCGCAGTTCGACCTTGAGCCAGAACACCGAGGTGGAGTAACCGGCGTTCAGCACATCCTCATGGTGGGGCTGAAAGTGTTTGGCGAAACCGGGGGCACTGACCTGAGCGATGCTGGCATTGCCATCGGGGTCTTCATAAACCTGCATGGCCTTGCCCAGTGGAAGATGCCGGGTAGCGTCGTCGAAATCGACCGCTCCGGCCAGCACGGGCAGCAAACCCAGAAGCACAATCAGCAAATAGCGCATACAGCCCCAGCATGGCCTGTCCGGTCGCGTCGCGGTAGCCTCCCATCCGTTTGAGACGACGTGATCCTGCAGAACCCGTTTGTCGAGTTATCCGAGCACTCTAGCATAGCCTCACAACCTGGCAATCGGCCACATAAAAACACAAAGAAAAGGCTCTAAATCAATGCTTTCAATAGAAAACCAATCAGCAACCTGACCGATCGATCAGTAAAACTCGTTTGTCGGACGATCCGCCCAAACAGGTTTGGTGGTAAGCTCGCCGACCATGAATACCTACAGCTCCCGCCCCGTTGTCCTCTGTCTCTCCGGCCACGACCCCAGTGGCGGCGCCGGCTTGCAGGCAGATATCGAAGCCCTGATCGCCCAAGGCTGCCACGCTGCACCTGCAGTGACCGCCCTGACCGTACAGGATACCGTCAACGTTTCCGACTTCCGCGTGCTCGACCGCGAGTGGGTGCTGGCCCAGGCCAACGCCGTGCTGGCCGACTCCACGGTGGCCGCCGTCAAGTTGGGCATGCTCGGCTCGATCGAGATGGTCGACACCGTCGCCGAACTGCTGGCCGCCCACCCTCACCTGCCGCTGGTCTGCGACCCGGTGCTGCGTGCCGGTGGCGGTGGCCGCCTGGGCAAGGACGAAGTGGGCTACGCCCTGCGTGAACGGTTGCTGCCGCTGGCGACCATCGCCACGCCGAACCTGCCCGAAGCACGCATCCTCGCCGAACTGCCCGAGGGCACCGCTGACGAATGTGCCGAGAAACTGTTGCCGTTCTGTAGACACCTGCTGATTACCGGCGGTCACGGCGACGAAGACGAAATCCACAACCGCCTGTACACCCAGGACGGCCAGCACTTCACCTGGACTTGCCAGCGCCTGCCGGGCAGCTACCATGGCTCGGGCTGCACCCTGGCCAGTGCACTGGCTGGCCGCCTGGCGCTCGGCGAGCAGCTGGAAAGCGCCGTGCGCACCGCCCTGGACTACACCTGGCGCACCCTGCGGGACGCCGAGCAACTGGGCAAAGGCCAATACGTGCCGCGCCGCCTGCCCCTGGACTTCTGCTCCTGATACGAGGCCTTCAATGAAGCTACGCGGTCTGTATGCCATCACCGACAGCCAGCTGCTCGCCGGCCGTTTCCTGTCCCATGTCGAGGCGGCCCTGGAAGGCGGCGTGTGTCTGCTGCAGTACCGCGACAAGAGCGACGATGCGGCGCGCCGCCTGCGTGAAGCCGAAGGGCTGATGAAGCTCTGCGAGCGTTACGGCACCCAGTTGCTGATCAACGACGACGCCGAACTGGCCGCCCGCCTGGGTGTCGGCGTGCACCTGGGCCAGACCGACGGCCCGCTGACCCCGGCCCGCGCACTGCTCGGCCGTCAGGCAATCATCGGCTCCACCTGCCACGCCAGCCTCGAACTGGCCGCCCAGGCTGCCAGCGAAGGCGCCAGCTACGTGGCCTTTGGCCGCTTCTTCAATTCTGTCACCAAGCCGGGCGCGCCCGCTGCCAACGTCGGCCTGCTCGAGCAGGCCCGCGCCCAGGTGAAACTGCCGATCGCCGTGATCGGCGGCATCACCCTCGACAACGCCGCCCCGTTGGTCGCCCACGGCGCCGACCTGCTGGCGGTGATCCACGGCTTGTTCGGTGCCGACAGCGCGCAGGAAGTCACCCGCCGCGCCCGCGCCTTCAACGCCTTGTTCGCATCCTGATTCGAGAGATACTTCCATGTCCCGTTCCGAAGCCCTGTTCGCCCAAGCCCAGAAGCACATCCCTGGCGGCGTCAACTCGCCAGTCCGCGCTTTCAAGAGCGTTGGCGGCACGCCGCTGTTCTTCAAGCATGCCGAAGGCGCCTATGTCGTTGACGAGGACGACAAACGCTACGTCGACTACGTCGGCTCCTGGGGCCCGATGATCCTCGGCCACGGCCACCCGGACGTGCTGGACTCGGTACGCAGGCAGCTGGAGCACGGCCTGTCCTACGGCGCGCCGACCGCCATGGAAACCGAGATGGCCGACCTGGTCTGCTCGATCGTACCGTCGATGGAAATGGTGCGCATGGTCAGCTCGGGCACTGAAGCCACCATGAGCGCCATCCGTCTGGCCCGTGGCTACACTGGCCGTGACGCCATCATCAAGTTCGAAGGCTGCTACCACGGCCACTCCGACAGCCTGCTGGTAAAGGCCGGCTCCGGCTTGCTGACCCAAGGCGTGCCAAGCTCGGCAGGCGTGCCAGCGGACTTCGCCAAGCACACCCTGACCCTGCCGTTCAACGACATCGCCGCCGTCGAGAAGACCCTGGCCGAAGTTGGCCAGACCGTGGCCTGCATCATCGTGGAGCCAGTGGCCGGCAACATGAACTGCGTACCACCGGCACCGGGCTTCCTCGAGGGCCTGCGCGAGCAATGCGACAAGCATGGCGTGGTGCTGATCTTCGACGAAGTGATGACCGGTTTCCGCGTCTCGCTCGGCGGCGCCCAGGGCCATTACGGCATCAAGCCGGACCTGTCGACCTTCGGCAAGATCGTCGGTGGCGGCATGCCGGTCGGCTGCTTCGGCGGCAAGCGTGAAATCATGGGCTGCATCGCCCCGCTCGGCCCGGTCTACCAGGCCGGCACCCTGTCGGGCAACCCGCTGGCCATGGCCGCCGGCCTGACCACCCTCAAGCTGATCAGCCGCCCAGGCTTCCACGCCGAGCTGACCGACTACACCAGCCGCATGCTTGACGGCCTGCAGCAACGCGCCGATGCCGCTGGCGTGCCATTCGTCACCACCCAGGCCGGTGCCATGTTCGGCCTGTACTTCAGCGGCGCCGACGATATCGTCACCTTCGAAGACGTGATGGCCAGCGATGCCGAGCGCTTCAAGCGCTTCTTCCACCTGATGCTCGACGGTGGCGTGTACCTGGCACCGAGCGCATTCGAAGCGGGCTTCACCTCCATCGCCCATGGCGACAAGGAGCTGCAGATCACCCTGGATGCGGCTGAGAAAGCCTTTGCCGCCCTGAAGTGATGGCCAGCCTGTACCGGCCTCTTCGTGAGCCAACCCACTCCTACACTCATGAAAGCGACACCCCCTTGTAGGAGCGGGTTCACCCGCGAAGAGGCCGGCACAGGCAATAATTACGCACACACAATCAGCTGACTTCCCCAACCAAGCAGAAATTCGAGTAAAACTTTGTAAGGTTGGCGCTGCTTATCCCATAATGTGCCACCAGAGACATTGGCCGCAGCTTTGCAGAGGTAAGTCGATCCCCATGAACCGCACCGGCCGCGCCCTGACCCTGGGCTGCCTGTTGCTTCTTCAGCCCCTGCTGGCCCTGGCGGAGGGCGGTAACTCGTTGCTGATTCCGGCGACGGGCCGCTGCACCTTGAACGTTCAGCCTGAAGACCTGGCAAACGCCCTCAAGGCCTGCGAGCAGACGGCGACTGCGGGGGATGCCCAGGCGCAATTCGAACTGGGCGAGTATTACTACACGCAAACGCCAAAAAACCTGGGCAAAGCCCTGGACTGGTTCCAGAAGGCATCGCTGCAGGGCCAAGCCGACGCCCAATATCGTCTGGGTGCCATGTTCTTCCATGGCGAAGGGGTCAAGGCCAACAACGTGCAGGCCTACATCCTGCTGAAAATGGCTGCGGTCAATGGCGCCGAAGATGCGCTGGACATGGCCGACGAAGTGACCGAGCAAATGCCCCGCGACGAACTGGAGCATGCCACCCAGGTGCTCGGCCAGATTTTCCGCAAGTACCTGCTCGAACTGCAGAACGCCGAAGGGCGCACGCCGTTCTCGCCGCTTCCCTGAAGGTCACTTTTCCGGCATTGGCATCGGGAACGGCATCACATTGCCGCCGCCCTTGGCCTCGCTGATCTTCGCCGTGCCCAGGCGCTCCACCTCATCGATGCGCACAATCGAGTGCATCGGCACGAAGCTGCGGACCACTCCGTCGAACTGGCTCTTGAGCTTCTCCTCACTCGGGTCCACGACCAGTTGCGAGCGCTCGCCGAACACGAACTCCTCGATTTCCAGAAAGCCCCACAGGTCACTCTGGTAGATCTGCTTGGCGTACATCTCGAAGACCTGACCCTGGTTCAGGAAGATCACTTTATAGATGGCGGGTTCGCGTTTGCTCATGTTTGGCCAGATAACACATGCATAAGAAAAGACGGGGATCATACCTGCACCGCCCCCTTCGCGGGCAAGCCCCACAGGTATTGCACCCACCTTCAAACCCGTGCAGTACCTGTGGGAGCGGGCATGCCCGCGAAGAGGCCAGAACAGGCACTATATACCTTGAGCCAACCCTTGATCGTTTCAGTGCTTTCGCCACTGCCATTCAAGGGTTATTCTTGAGTTCAACTCCATCGCCGTCGAGCGGCTAAAAACGACCTTGAACGCACCCATAGAACCCCATCGTTTCATCCTCGAACCCTTCGAGGCCCACCGTTTCGCCAACTTGTGCGGCCAGTTCGACGAGCACCTGCGCCTGATCGAACAGCGCCTGGCCATCGAGATCCGCAACCGCGGCAATCAGTTCGAGCTGATCGGCGAACCCAGGACCACCTCCGCTGCCGAACAGCTGTTGCGCCGTCTCTATCGCGAGACCAAGGCCACCGACCTGTCACCGGAAACCGTGCACCTGTACCTGCAGGAGTCGGCTGTCGAGAACATCGACAACCCGGCCGTCAACGAGGTCAGCGTGTCGCTGCGCACGCGCAAAGGCAACATCCGCCCGCGCGGGCTCAACCAGCAGCGCTACGTCAAGGAAATCCTGGCCAACGACATCAATTTCGGCATCGGCCCGGCCGGTACCGGCAAGACCTACCTGGCCGTAGCCTGCGCCGTGGACGCGCTGGAACGCGAACAGGTGCGCCGCATCCTGCTGGTGCGCCCGGCGGTCGAGGCGGGTGAGAAGCTCGGTTTCCTGCCCGGCGACCTGGCACAGAAAATCGACCCGTACCTGCGCCCGCTGTACGACGCCCTGTACGAAATGCTCGGCTTCGAACACGTGGCCAAGCTGATCGAACGCCAGGTGATCGAAATCGCCCCTCTGGCCTACATGCGTGGCCGCACCCTGAACAACAGCTTCATCATCCTCGACGAAAGCCAGAACACCACGCTCGAGCAGATGAAGATGTTCCTGACCCGCATCGGTTTCGGCTCTACTGCGGTGATCACCGGTGACATAACCCAGGTCGACCTGCCCCGTGGCACCAAGTCGGGCCTGGCGCACGTCATCGAGGTGCTGAAGGACGTTCCGGGGATCAGCTTTACCCATTTCCAACCCAAGGATGTGGTTCGTCACCCACTGGTTCAGCGTATCGTCGAAGCCTACGACCGCTTCGAAGCCCGCCAGCCCAAGCCCGAGGCGCCCGGCAAAGATGCTTGAACTTGATATCCAACGGGCCACGGATGCTGCCACTCCAGAAGACGCCGCCTTGCGCCGCTGGTGCGAATTGGCGTTGCGCCAGCGCAGCGCCGACTCGGAAATGACCATTCGCCTGGTCGACGAAGCCGAAGGCCGCGAGCTGAACCACACCTACCGGCACAAGGACTACGCGACCAATGTGTTGTCGTTCCCGGCCGATGTGCCCGATGACCTGCTCGATATCCCGCTGCTGGGCGACCTGGTCATCTGTGTAGCGGTGGTCGAGCGCGAAGCGGCCGAACAAGGCAAATCGCTGGAAGCGCACTGGGCGCACCTGGTCATCCACGGTTGCCTGCACTTGCTCGGCTATGACCACATCGAGGATGAGGAAGCCGAGGAAATGGAAAGCCTGGAACGGGAATTGCTGGCAGAACTGGGTCACCCCGACCCGTATGCCGATGATGAAACCGACACAATCACACACTGATACACGAAGGATCACGAGAACCGCCATGAGCGAAGATCGATCGAGCAACGGGCAGAAGTCCTGGCTGGGTAAACTGACCCAGGCTTTTGCCCATGAGCCGAAAAACCGCCAGGAGCTGCTTGAGCTGCTGCGCGAAGCCCATCAGAACAAATTGCTGGACAGCGAAGCGCTGACCATCGTCGAAGGCGCCATTCAGGTAGCCGACCTGCAGGTTCGCGACATCATGGTGCCGCGCTCGCAGATGAACAGCATCAAGGCCGGCCAGTCGCCTCGCGAGTTCCTGCCGGCGGTGATCGACGCCGCGCACTCGCGCTACCCGGTAATCGGCGAAAGCCATGACGATGTGCTCGGGATCCTGCTCGCCAAAGACTTGCTGCCGTTGATCCTCAAGGAGAACGGCGACAGCTTCAACATCAAGGACCTGCTGCGCCCGGCCACCTTCGTGCCCGAGTCCAAGCGCCTGAACGTGCTGCTGCGTGAATTCCGCGCCAACCACAACCACATGGCCATCGTCATCGACGAATATGGCGGCGTGGCGGGCCTGGTCACCATCGAGGACGTGCTGGAGCAGATCGTCGGCGATATCGAAGACGAGCACGACGTCGAGGAAGACAGCTACATCAAACCACTGCCCAGCGGTGATTTTTTGGTCAAAGCGCTTACCCCGATCGAGAACTTCAACGAGTTCTTCGACAGCGAGTTCTCCGATGACGAGTTCGACACGGTCGGCGGCCTGGTGATGAGCGCCTTTGGCCACCTGCCCAAGCGCAACGAAACCACTGAGATCGGGTCTTACAAGTTCCGTATTCTCAACGCCGACAGCCGGCGGATACACTTGCTGCGCCTGACCCCGATCACCCGTTAAGGACAAACATGCGTTGGATCACCCGCCCCGGCTGGCCCGGTAACCTGCTGGCCCTGGCGGCCGGTGCTTCCACCCTCCTGGCCCTGGCGCCGTTCGACATCTGGCCGTTGGCGGTGCTGTCCATCGCGGTGCTCTACCTTGGCCTGCGCGAGCTCAGCCCGCGCCAGGCCATGTGGCGTGGCTGGTGGTTTGGGTTTGGCCTGTATGGCGCCGGCACCTGGTGGATCTACGTCAGCATGAACACCTACGGCGGCGCCTCGCCGCTGCTGGCAATCGTGTTGTTGCTGGTGTTCTTCGCCGCACTGGCCTGGTTCTTCGCCCTGCCCACCTGGCTGTGGGCGCGCTGGCTACGGCGCAACGAAGCACCACTGGCCGACGCCCTGTGCTTCGCCGCCCTCTGGCTACTGCAAGAGGCCTTCCGCGGCTGGTTCCTGACCGGTTTCCCCTGGCTCTACGCCGGCTATAGCCAGCTGGACGGCCCGTTGGCCGGCCTTGCGCCGCTGGGCGGGGTATGGCTGATTTCCTTCAGCCTCGCCCTCACCGCCGCCCTGCTGTGCAACCTGCACCGCCTGCGCACCCGCCCCTCGTTCCTGGCCGTGGCCAGCGTGCTGTTGCTGGCCCCCTGGGTGCTGGGCCTGGCGCTCAAGGGCCATGCCTGGACCATTCCGGCAGGCGATCCGCTGAAAGTGGCGGCGATCCAGGGCAACGTCGAGCAGGACCTGAAATGGGACCCTGCGCACATCGACGCGCAACTGGCGCTATACCGCGACCTGAGCTTCAGCTCCAGGCCGGTGGACCTGCTGGTGTGGCCGGAAACCGCCGTTCCGGTGCTCAAGGACCAGGCCCAGGGCTACATCGACGTGATGGGCCGCTTCGCCGCCGAGCGCCACTCGGCGCTGATCACGGGCGTGCCGGTGCGCGAAGAAGTGCACCACCAGCGCCGCTACTACAACGGCATCACCGTCACTGGCGAAGGCGATGGCACCTACCTCAAGCAGAAGCTGGTGCCATTTGGCGAGTATGTGCCGCTGCAAGACGTGCTGCGTGGGGCCATCGAGTTCTTCAACCTGCCCATGTCCGACTTCGCCCGCGGTCCGGAAGACCAGCCGCTGCTGCAGGCCAAGGGCTACCAGATTGCGCCTTACATCTGCTACGAGGTGGTCTACCCCGAGTTCGCCGCCGGCCTGGCTGCGCGTAGCGACCTGCTGCTGACCATCAGCAACGACACCTGGTTCGGCAAATCGATCGGCCCCTTGCAGCACCTGCAGATGGCGCAGATGCGCGCGCTGGAAGCCGGCCGCTGGATGATCCGCGCCACCAACAACGGCGTGACCGCGCTGATCGACCCGTTTGGCCGCATTACCACGCAGATTCCGCAGTTCCAGCAGGCCGTGCTGTATGGCGAGGTGGTGCCGATGCAGCAGCTGACGCCTTACCTGCAATGGCGCTCATGGCCGCTGGCAATTGTCTGTGCATTGCTGCTGGGCTGGGCGTTGCTGGCAGGGCGTATTGCAAAAACCGTCTGATTGGCGATACGCGACCACTGTAGGAGCGGGTTTACCCGCGAATACGGTAGTCGCGGCAACGGTGAACGGCGGGTGGAGATTGGCCAGCGGGGCTGGCCCTTTCGCGGGTAAACCCGCTCCTACAGGCGACTGTGTAAGCCGGTGAATCAGTAGAACACCCGATACCCCACCAACCCCACCACTTCATTGAACAACTGCCCGCTCTGCCACATCGCCCGGCTCTCTGGCAGCAGCCCGCCAAACGGCCGCGCATGATCGCGCCCAAGGAACCCCACCGGCGCCGGCACCACCTCGAACCCCGCCTGTTCAAAACTCCAGCGTGAGCGCTGCATGTGCCAGGCCTGGGTCACCAGCACCACCCGGCGAAACCCCAAAGGCTGCAGCACCTTGGCCGTCAGCTGAGCATTTTCCCAGGTCGTGCGGCTGGCCTCTTCGCGCCATTTCACCTCGACAGCGAAATCTTCATGCAGGCGCTCCGCCATCAGCCTCGCCTCGCTGGGCGGCGTGCCGTAATGCAACCCACCACTGGTCAACACTGGCAGGCCCGAGGCTTTGGCCAGTCGCGCGGCAAAGCGCATACGTTCCAGTGCCGTGGCCGTGGGCTGGTCACCGCCACCCCAGGCCGGGTCCCCGCGCTCGCGCCCGGCGCCCAGCACCACAATGGCATCCGCCCGGCTCGCCAGGCCGGCCCAGTCGCTCACGGCCAGCGGCGGCTCACTTTCCAGCACACGGGCGGTTTCCTGCACCACCAGCGGCAGGCTCATCAACCACAGGCCACCCAGCCCTACGGTAAAGCAAAGCGCCGCCAACCGGGGCCGCCGCGTACGCAGCCACCATGCCGCAAGCAGCAGCAAGAACAGCACGCCCGGCGGCATCAGCCATTGTTTGATGAAGAATCGGATCGGCATCGGCCACACCTCCTTGGCAGGCGTGCAGCCTAGAAGGATCGACGCCGGTCAACAAGTGCTTACCGGCGTCGATCTTGAGTTGTGTGATAGTGAAGAACCGGCGCGCGATAGCCTGCGCCTGGCGTCCTGAACGGCTAGCGATGTGGCAGCGTCCTGGATCTCGCCGTACTGGCGGGGCGTTTCTTGTCCTTGAGCCAGATGATCTTGGCCGATGTCGGCTCCGCTTGTGGGTAACTGCCGACAGGGGCATTGTGGCGCTCCGGAAGGGATTCCAGGTAGGCCTTGATCACTTCGAACTCTGCGTGGCTCAGGCCACGCAACTCAAGCTCAGCTGGCATCTCGTCGCGCAATCGCACCGAGGTCCTGGCCGTTTCCAGTGCCAGGCCAAGCCGGTCGATCAGGCGCTCGTAAAGCTCCGGTCTGATTGCGGGTAGCTGCGTCTCTCCCATCCGTTCACCTCATTGAAGGTAAGAATATCTCCCCCCACACCTGAGCTTAGCGTCGTTGCAAAAAGCAGCCGTGCGCCGCGACCAGCGGGCATTCGCAACGAAGGTTTCCCACGATGCGCGGCGCTGCTGTATGCTACGGCGTTCACTCTAAACGACACCGGAGTGCCGGACGCAGCGAGGTTCCGCTGCCTGGAACAAGGTCTCTTCTCTCTCAGCCAAAAGTAGCCATGCACGAACAATACACGCCCCGTGATATCGAAGCCGCCGCCCAGAAGTTCTGGGACGAGCAACAATCGTTCGCTGTTACCGAACAGCCAGGCAAAGACACCTACTATTGCCTATCGATGTTCCCGTACCCGAGCGGCAAGCTACACATGGGCCACGTGCGCAACTACACCATCGGTGACGTGATTGCCCGCTACCAGCGCATGCTGGGCAAGAACGTCCTGCAGCCGATGGGCTGGGACGCTTTCGGCATGCCCGCGGAAAACGCGGCGATGAAAAACAACGTCGCCCCGGCCAAGTGGACGTACGAAAACATCGACTACATGAAGACCCAGCTCAAGAGCCTGGGCCTGGCCATCGACTGGGCACGTGAAGTCACCACCTGCAAACCCGACTACTACCGTTGGGAGCAGTGGCTGTTCACCCGCCTGTTCGAAAAAGGCATCATCTACCGCAAGAACGGTACCGTGAACTGGGACCCGGCGGACCAGACCGTACTGGCCAACGAACAAGTCATCGACGGCCGTGGCTGGCGTTCGGGCGCGCTGATCGAGAAGCGCGAAATCCCGATGTACTACTTCCGCATCACCGATTACGCCGACGAGCTGCTGGAGAGCCTCGACGAGCTGCCGGGCTGGCCTGAGCAGGTCAAGACCATGCAGCGCAACTGGATCGGCAAATCGCGCGGCATGGAAGTCCAGTTCCCGTACGACCAGGCCAGCATCGGCCACGAAGGCACCCTCAAGGTCTTCACCACCCGTCCGGACACGCTGATGGGCGCCACCTATGTCGCCGTCGCCGCCGAGCACCCGCTGGCCACCCAGGCTGCGCAGGGCAACCCGGCGCTGCAGGCGTTCATCGATGAGTGCAAGAGCGGCAGCGTTGCCGAAGCCGACATGGCCACTCAGGAGAAGAAAGGCATGGCCACTTCCCTGCTGGTCGAGCACCCGCTCACTGGCGAGAAGCTGCCAGTATGGGTCGCCAACTACGTGCTGATGCACTACGGTGATGGCGCGGTAATGGCCGTGCCGGCCCACGACGAGCGCGACTTCGAGTTCGCCCACAAGTACAACCTGCCGGTCAAGGCCGTGGTGCGCACCAGCGCTGGCGATGAAGTCGGCAGCGAGTGGCAGGCCGCCTATGGCGAGCACGGCCAGCTGATCAACTCCGCAGAGTTCGACGGCCTGGACTTTGCTGGCGCCTTCGACGCCATCGAAGCGGCCCTGATCCGCAAGGAACTGGGCAAATCGCGTACCCAGTTCCGCCTGCGCGACTGGGGTATCAGCCGCCAGCGCTACTGGGGCTGCCCGATCCCGATCATCCACTGCCCGTCCTGCGGCGACGTCCCGGTGCCGGAAGACCAGCTGCCGGTCACCCTGCCGGAGAACGTGGTGCCGGACGGCGCCGGTTCGCCGCTGGCGCGCATGCCTGAATTCTACGAATGCAGCTGCCCGAAATGCGGTACTCCGGCCAAGCGCGAAACCGACACCATGGACACCTTCGTCGAGTCGTCCTGGTACTTCGCCCGCTACGCCTCGCCAAACTACGACAAAGGCCTGGTCGACCCCAAAGCCGCCAACCACTGGCTGCCGGTAGATCAGTACATCGGCGGTATCGAACACGCGATCCTGCACCTGCTGTACGCGCGCTTCTTCCACAAGCTGATGCGTGACGAAGGCCTGGTCACCTCGAACGAGCCGTTCAAGAACCTGCTGACCCAGGGCATGGTGGTCGCCGAGACCTACTACCGCGTTGCCAGCAACGGCGGCAAGGACTGGTTCAACCCGGCCGATGTCGAAATCGAGCGTGATGCCAAAGCCAAGATCATTGGCGCCCGCCTGAAGACCGACGGCTTGCCGGTGGAAATCGGTGGCACCGAGAAAATGTCGAAGTCGAAAAACAACGGCGTCGACCCGCAGTCCATGATCGAAGCCTACGGCGCCGACACCTGCCGCCTGTTCATGATGTTCGCCTCGCCGCCCGACATGAGCCTGGAATGGTCCGACTCCGGCGTCGAAGGTGCCAGCCGCTTCCTGCGCCGTGTCTGGCGTCTGGCTCAGGCTCACGTCAGCCAGGGCCTGCCAGGCAAGCTGGATGTTGCCGCCCTGGACGACGCGCAAAAGGTCATCCGCCGCGCCATTCACGCTGCCATCAAGCAGGCCAGCACCGACGTGGGCCAGTTCCACAAGTTCAATACCGCCATCGCCCAGGTGATGACCGTGATGAACGTGCTGGAAAAGGCCCCGCAAGCCACCGAACAGGACCGCGCCCTGCTGCAGGAAGGCCTGGAAGCCGTCACCCTGCTGCTGGCGCCGATCACTCCGCACATCTCTCACGCGCTGTGGCAGCACCTGGGCCACGCAGGCTCGGTGATCGATGCCGCCTGGCCAAGCGTTGACGAACAGGCGCTGGTGCAGGACTCCATTACCTTGGTGGTTCAGGTCAACGGTAAACTGCGCGGCCAGGTCGAGATGCCTGCCGCTGCCAGCCGCGAAGAAGTCGAAGCCGCTGCCCGCAGCAACGAGAATGTCCTGCGCTTCATCGATGGCCTGACCATCCGCAAGGTCATCGTGGTACCGGGCAAGCTGGTCAACATCGTCGCCAACTGATGAAAACGCCCACCCGCATCGATTGCGGGTGGGCGGAACAGGCCCAAAAGGGAGCAACAACATGATCAAACGCAATTTGCTGGTAATCGGCCTGGCGGTCATGCTCAGCGCCTGCGGTTTCCAGCTGCGCGGTACCGGCGCCACCGAGCTGAGCGTGAAGGAAATGGACGTCAGCGCGCGCAATGCCTATGGCCCGACCGTGCTCCAGCTGCGTGAAGTGCTGGAACGTAGCGGCGTCAACGTGCACGCTGGCGCACCGTATCGCCTGGTGCTGACCAACGAACAGGAGCGCGAGCGCTCGGCGACCTACAACAGCGGCAACCGTACCGCCGAGTACGAGCTGACCACCAAGCTGGACTACAGCATCCTGGGCCTGAACAACCTGGAGCTGATGAGCGACAAGCTGGAGGTGCGCAAGGTCTACGTGCGTGACGGCTCGAACATCACCGGCTCCGAGCAGGAAGCCAAACGCGCCCGCGAAGAAATGCGCCGCGACCTGGTCAACGCCATGGTCGTACGTTTGCAGATGCTGTCCCCGTCCCAACTGGATGAGCTGCAGCGTAAAGCCGACGAGCGCGCCCAAGCCGAAGCTGCCGCGCTGGAGGCTGCCCGCCGCCAGCAAGCCGAGACGCCTCAGCAATCGCCACTGGAAGTACCGGGCAACTAAGCCCGCGAGGGGCGCCCTCGGGCGCCCCGCCTGTTCCCCATGAAACTCGCCCCCGCCCAACTCAACAAGCACCTGCAAGGCGCCCTGGCACCGGTCTACGTGGTCAGTGGCGACGACCCGCTGCTGTGCCAGGAAGCTGCCGACGCCATCCGCAATGCCGCGCGTCAGCAAGGTTTCGATGAACGCCAGGTATTCAGTGCCGACGCCAACTTCGACTGGGGCACCCTGCTCCAGGCCGGTGCAAGCCTGTCGCTGTTCGCCCAGCGCCGCCTGCTGGAACTGCGCCTGCCCTCGGGCAAGCCCGGTGACAAGGGTGCCGCTGCGCTGATGGAATACTGCGCCAACCCCGCCGAAGACACGCTGCTGCTGATCAGCCTGCCCAAGCTCGACAGCAGTGCGCAGAAGACCAAGTGGGGCAAGGCATTGATCGAAGGCGCTCATTGCCAGTTCATCCAGATCTGGCCGGTGGATGTGCACCAGCTCCCGCAGTGGATCAACCAGCGCCTTCAACAGGCCGGCCTGTCAGCCCAGCGTGATGCCGTCGACCTGATTGCCGCGCGCGTGGAAGGCAACCTGCTGGCAGCCGCGCAGGAAATCGAAAAACTCAAGCTGCTGGCCGAAGGCAGCCAGATCACCGTGGAAACCGTGCAGGCTGCCGTCGCCGACAGTGCCCGCTTCGATGTCTTCGGCCTGGTCGATGCCATTCTCAACGGCGAGGCTGCGCATGCCCTGCGCATGCTCGAAGGCTTGCGCGGTGAAGGTGTGGAGCCGCCAGTCATCCTCTGGGCGTTGGCCCGTGAGCTGCGCCAACTGGCGGGGCTAGCCCAGCAGTTCAGCCAAGGCGTGCCATTGGACAAAGCGTTCAGCCAGGCCCGCCCGCCCATCTGGGACAAACGCCGACCGCTGGTCAGCAAGGCCCTGCAGCGCCTCTCGGCGCAGCGTTGGGCGCAACTGCTGCAGGATGCCCAGCGAATCGATGCGCAGATCAAAGGGCAGGCTGAAGGTTCGCCCTGGATTGGCCTGGCGCGGCTGTCGCTGTTGATGGCTGGCCAACGCCTGGCCCTGCCTCCCGAGTAACTGGGGCCACTGTAGGAGCGGGTTTACCCGCGAAGAGGCCGGCCCTGCAGGCCAATTTCCACCCGCCGTTCACCGTTGCCGCCGCCACCGTATTCGCGGGTAAACCCGCTCCTACGCAGATTGGTGGTGGACACACATCGGTGGTTGGGCACAGGCCGTCGTGTAGGGGCGGGTTCACCCGCGAAGAGGCCGGCCCTGCTAACCAATCTCCACGCGCCGTTCACCGTTGCTGCCGCCACCGTATTCGCGGGGTAAACCCGCTCCTACGCAGATTGGTGGTGGACACACATCGGGGGTTGGACACAGGCCGTCGTGTAGGAGCGGGTTCACCCGCGAAGAGGCCGGCCCTGCTAACCAATCTCCACGCGCCGTTCACCGTTGCCGCCGCCACCGTATTCGCGGGTAAACCCGCTCCTACACATAGGCACCAGAGCCTCGACCATATACACAATCAATTGGCCCCCACCCCTCGGGGGGCCTACAGTGCGCCGCGAAACCCACCCAACCCGGGAAGCCCGCCATGAGCAAAAAGCCGAAAAAGCACGGCCCCAACAAGGCCAAGTCCATCGTTGCCCAGCCACTGTTCCGCTGCCGCCAGGAACAACCGAACAAGGGCAAAGGCAGCTACCGCCGCGAAGCCTTCCAATCGAGAGATTGGGAGGCTTCCTACTTTTTGGCTGCATGAAAGCATCGCAAGCGCAGGCATGGTATGGTCGTCACCTGACCTGCAACTCTGGATCTGTGCATGCTCTTCCGTCTTATCCCCCGCTGGGAAACCCGCCAGCTGATCGCGGCCTCCAGCTTCATCCTGCTCGTGGCCTGTGCGGAAAAGCCCACCGCCGCCGACGCGCTGCCGCTGGCCCCTGCCCAACCCAATCCCGTGGTGACCGTGCCCGGCGCAACGCCCGACGTCAGCACTGACATCCAGCCCCTGCAAACCTTCGCCCAATGGCAAGCGGGCTTCCGCGAGCAGGCCCTGCAAGCCGGCATTTCGCCGAGCACCTTCGACCGCGCCTTCCTCGGTGTCACCCCCGACCTGGACGTGATCAAGGCAGACCGCAGCCAGCCGGAGTTCACCCGCCCGGTGTGGGAATACCTCGAAGGCGCCCTGTCGCCCCTGCGTGTGCGCAACGGCAAGAAGCTGCTGGAGCAGAACGCCGAGCTGCTGACTCGCCTTGAGCAACGCTATGGCGTGGACCGCCAGGTGCTGGTCGCGGTGTGGGGCATGGAAAGCAACTTCGGCCAGTTCCAAGGCAGCAAGTCGGTGATCCGCTCGCTGGCCACTTTGGCCTATGAGGGCCGCCGCCCACAGTTCGCCCAGGATCAGCTGATTGCCGCGCTGCAGATCATCCAGCATGGTGACATCCAGCCTGAAGCCATGCGTGGCTCGTGGGCCGGCGCCATGGGCCAGACCCAGTTCATCCCGACCACCTACAATACCCATGCCGTGGACTTCGACGGCGATGGCCGCCGCGACATCTGGAACAGCACACCAGATGCCTTGGCCTCAACAGCGCACTACCTGCAGAGTTCGGGCTGGAAACGCGGCCAACCGTGGGGCTTCGAGGTACAGGTGCCGGCTGGTTTCGACTTCTGGCAGGCCGATGGCGCACTGCGCAAACCAGTGAGTGAATGGCTCGCGATGGGCGTGAAACTGCCAGCGGGCACCCAGCTGCCGGCAGGTAGCAACCAGCTGTCTGCCGCCCTGCTGCTGCCGGCCGGTGCACGCGGCCCGGCGTTCCTGGTGCTGGACAACTTCCGCGCCATCCTCAAATACAACAACTCGTCGTCCTATGCCTTGGCGGTGAGCCTGCTCGGGGATCGCTTCAGCGGCTGGGGCTTCATTGCCGGCAGCTGGCCGAAAGAGGATCTGCCGCTCAGCCGCACCGAGCGCATGGAGTTGCAGAACTTGCTGAACAGCCGCGGGCATGATGCGGGTAATGCAGATGGCATTATCGGGGCCAATACCCGCAAAGCGATTCGCAATGCCCAGCAAGGGCTGGGCTGGCCGGCGGATGGCTACCCGACCCATAAGCTGCTTGAGAGCCTGCGGCAGCAGTAGGCATTTCGGGGCCGCTGCGCGGCCCCGGTAGTTTCACGCCCTGAACAGGTCCTGCTCCAGCACCAGTGTTTGCTGAACACTGTCGAGCCTCACCCGAGCCCCCAGGGGCAAGCATACATTCGGGTCACAGTGCCCGCTGCGCCAACCCGCCAGCACCGGCACACCCAGCGGTGCAAACGTATCCTCCAGCAACGGCGTCAGCGCCGCAGTGGTAATCCCGGCAAAGTCGCCCACCAGCACGCCCTTGACCCCCTCCAGCTTGCCTGCCAGGCGTAACTGGGTCAGCAGCCGATCCACCCTGTACAACGGCTCGTTGACATCCTCGATGAACAGGATGCAGCCCTGGGTATCCAGCTCGGCAAGGGTCCCCATGGTCGCCCCCAGCATCGACAGGTTGCCCCCCAGCAACGGTCCGCTGGCCACCCCCGGCAGCACGCAGTCCAATGCGAAGCCCGCCGGGTGCGCGACCTGCTCGCCTGCCCTCACATGCCCACCCAGTTGCGCCAGCAACGACGACTCGGTCGGTGGCAACTTGGCCCCCAACAGGTCGGCATTGAGCATCCCCCCATGGAAGGTCACCAGCCCGGCATGCCGGTAGATCGCCGTATGCAACGCGGTGATGTCGCTGTAGCCGATCAGCGGCTTGGGGTTGCGCCGGATCAGTTCAAAGTCGAGCTGGTCAAGCAGGCGCATGCTGCCGTAGCCCCCACGCATGCACAGGATGGCGTCCATGGCCGGATCGGCAAACGCTGCATGCAAGTCCTGCAGGCGCTGCTGGTCCGGCCCCGCCAGGTAGCCCTGCGCCTGCAGGGCACCCGGGTAGATATGGCAACGGTAGCCGCGGTCAACGAACCACTGGCTAACCTTGTGCGCATCAAGCCGCGCCGCGCCCGCCGGGGCGACAATGGCAAAACATGCGTTGGCCGGCAGCGCGGCTGGCAGGGTGGATTGGAAGGTTTTGGCGCAATACATCGCGGCTCCTTGCAGCGCATGGGACACAAACAAAAATGCCGATGCCGCCCTTGGGCGCGCATCGGCATCTGTGGCTCTGCTCTAGGCTAGAGCATAGCTCAGAGCTTGATCTTGGCTTCGTGGGCCTGCTGGTCGGCGTGGTACGAAGAACGCACCAGCGGGCCAGAAGCAACGTTCTTGAAGCCCATCTTGTAACCTTCCTCGGCGAACCAGGCAAAGGTGTCCGGGTGAACGAAACGCTGCACCGGCAAGTGGCTGCGCGACGGCTGCAGGTACTGGCCAAGGGTGAGCATGTCGATGTCATGCTCGCGCATGCGGTGCATCACTTCGATCACTTCCTCGTCGGTTTCGCCCAGGCCGAGCATCAGGCCCGACTTGGTCGGTACGTGCGGCACCAACTGCTTGAACTTCTGCAGCAAGTCCAGCGACCAGTCATAGTCCGAACCCGGGCGCGCGGCCTTGTACAGGCGCGGTACGGTCTCGAGGTTGTGGTTGAACACATCCGGCGGCTCTTGCGCGGTGATTTCCAGGGCAACGTCCATACGGCCACGGTAGTCAGGCACCAAGGTCTCCAACTGCACGCCCGGCGACAGCGCGCGGATTTCCCGGATGCAGTCAGCAAAGTGCTGGGCACCGCCGTCACGCAGGTCGTCGCGGTCCACCGAGGTGATCACCACATACTTCAGGCGCAGGTCGGCAATGGCAACAGCCAGGTTTTTCGGCTCGTCCAGATCCAGCGGTTTCGGTCGGCCGTGGCCAACGTCGCAGAACGGGCAACGACGGGTGCAGATGTCACCCATGATCATGAAGGTGGCGGTACCACCCGAGAAGCACTCGCCCAGGTTCGGGCAGGAGGCCTCTTCGCACACGCTGTGCAGTTTGTGCTTGCGCAGCAGTTGTTTGATGCGGTCTACCTCGGGCGACACCGGGATACGCACGCGAATCCAGTCGGGCTTCTTGGGTAGCTCATCGGTAGGGATGATCTTCACCGGGATGCGCGCGACTTTGTCGGCACCACGCAGCTTGACCCCAGCTTCCACCTTCTTCGGCGCTGGGCGCGGGATGGCATCCTGGGTAGGTATCAGGTTCGGCACGGCTTCTTGCACAGTTGTCATATTCAGTCGATTCCGCCCGTGAGGGTCGTCTGCTCAGCGTAGTCGAGGTGCTTGACCAGCTGTCCGCGCAGCCTTGTCCTGACCTCGTCGAGTTCGATCGGACCTGCCAGGTCGCGCAGCTGGGTCATCGCCAGCCCCGCATAGCCGCAGGGGTTGATTCGGCGGAATGGCGCAAGGTCCATGTCCACGTTCAGGGCAAGGCCGTGAAACGAACGGCCGTTGCGAATTCGCAGGCCGAGGGAGGCGATTTTCGCTCCGTCGACATAGACACCCGGGGCATCGGGCTTGGCAGACGCCTGAACAGCATAGCTGGCGAGCAGGTCGATGAGGGCCAGCTCGATACGGCTGACCAGCTCACGCACGCCAAAGCCCAGCCGGCGCACATCCAGCAGCAGGTAGGCCACCAGCTGCCCGGGGCCATGGTAGGTGACCTGGCCGCCGCGGTCGGTCTGCACCACCGGGATGTCGCCCGGCACCAGCAGGTGCTCGGCCTTGCCGGCCTGCCCCTGGGTGAAGACCGCAGGGTGCTCGACCAGCCAGATTTCATCCTGGCTGTCCGGGCTGCGCTGCTCGGTAAAACGACGCATGGCCTCCAGCACCGGTTCATAGGGCTGCAGGCCAAGCTCGCGAAAACCGAGGCAGGCGGACATCAAAGCACCATTTTCACGATGCCGGTAGCGCGCAGGGCGCTGTTGATATCGTGCAGCTGGTTCTCGCTTTCGGCAACGATGTGCAATTGCACGGTGGTGTACTTGCCTTCCTTGCTCTGGCGTTCGGCCAGGGTGGAAAGGTCGACTTTGGCGTGCTTGCTGAGAACCTCGATGACCATGTCCTTGAAACCGACAACGGTGTCACCAATGACCTTGATCGGGTAATCGTCGCAAGGGAATTCGATCTTGTGCGACTTGACGTCTGGTTCGCTCATGGCGGAAACGGCCTCGTAAGCCGTGGCAACAACAACACCCCCGCGGTAGGCGCGGGGGCATGCAGGTCACGTATCAGTTGAACAACCCGTAGAAGAATAGACGGATGCTATCCCACATACGGCGGAAGAAACCACCTTCCTCGACGCCATCAAGGGCGATCAGGTCGGCACTGTGAATCACTTTTTCGTCCAGTTTGACTTCCACTTTGCCGATCACGTCACCTTTGGCGATCGGTGCGGTGAGCTGCGGGTTCATGGTCATCGAAGCCTGCAGGCGCTTCAATTGGCCTTTAGGCATAGTCATGGTCAGGTCGTCAGCCAGGCCAGCCTTGACTTGGCTGGTAGCGCCCTTCCAGACCGGCGCCTGGGTCAGCTCGGTGCCTTTCTGGTAGAAGGTCTGGGTTTCGAAGAAGCGGAAACCGTAGGTCAGCAGCTTCTGGGTTTCGGCAGCACGCGATTGCTCGCTGTTGGTACCGAACACCACGGCGATCAGGCGCTGGCCGTCACGAACGGCCGAAGCCACCATGCAGTAGCCGGCTTCGTCGGTGTGACCGGTTTTCAGGCCATCGACGGTCTTGTCACGCCACAGCAGCAGGTTGCGGTTAGGCTGCTTGATGTTGTTCCAGAAGAACTCTTTCTGCGAGTAGATGGCGTAGTGGGCCGGGTCGACGTTGATGATCGCGCGAGCCAGGGTCGCCATGTCGTGCGCCGACGAGTAATGCTCGGGGTGCGGCAGACCGGTCGGGTTCATGAAGTGGCTGTTGGTCATGCCCAGGTCGGCAGCCGTCTTGTTCATCATGTCGGCAAAGGCGTCTTCGCTGCCGGCGATGTGCTCGGCCAAGGCGACCGAGGCGTCGTTACCGGACTGGATGATGATGCCGTGCAGCAGGTCGCTGACCGTGACCTGGCTGCCAACCTTGATGAACATGCGCGAACCGCCGGTACGCCATGCGTTTTCGCTGACAGTAACCGGGTCGCTTTCACCGATCTGGCCGCGGCGGATGTCCAGGGTGGCGATGTAGGCGGTCATCAGCTTGGTCAGGCTGGCTGGCGGCAGGCGCTCGTCACCGTTGTTCTCGACCAGCACGTTGCCGCTGGACGCGTCCATGAGTACGTAGGACTTGGCTGCCAGTTGGGGTGGCGCAGGCGTCATCTGCTCCGCCGCGAAGGCGGCAGGCGTGATCAGCAGCAGTACAGGCAGGCAAAGTCGTTTGGCAAGGTTGGTGATGTTCATCCGTCTCTCGAAAATCGCTAATGGTCTGAGATGTTCCCTGGGCAAGATCATGTGCCCAGCGCCAGTCAGTCTAGTTTTATGGCCAATGGCCTGGCCCGCGAACGTGCGGCTTTATGTCGCTGCGGGCAAAAGCGGTCATTGTACATGGCCGCGACCGGCAATTCATGACAAAACCGATAGTTTGGTGTTGCCGTCTTCGCAGGCGCGCCCGCTCCCACAGTCAGTCTGCTGTGACCAGCTTTGCCTGCCCCAAGTTCGCCAGGCGAATGCTGTCTTGTGCTTGCTGGATCTCGCCCTGGCTGCCGATCGGCCCCAGGCGCACGCGGTGCAGGGTCTGCTGGTTACGCACGATCGAGCTGATGAACACGGGTGCATTGACCATGGTGCTGAGCTTGGCGCGCAGCAACTCGGCAGCGTCCGGGTTGGCGAACGCGCCTACCTGCAAGAAACTGCCACCGCTACCGCCGGGCACGTTATTGCCACCCACCTGCACGGGTACCACGGGCGCTGCGTGCTGCTGTGGCGGCGGGGTCCACTGCTCGACCCGCCCGGTACTGGCCGGTATTGCCTGGGTCTGCGCCACTTGCGGCTCCTTCAGCACCATCGGCGGCGTTTGGCCGCGCTGAGCCCACCACTGCTGCGGGTCGATACCCTCGACGCGCACATGCGCGGTGCCGATCTCGGCATAGCCGAGCTTTTTCGCGGCAGCATAGGACAAGTCGATGATTCGGTCGGAATAGAACGGGCCACGGTCGTTCACCCGAAGGATCACGCTGCGGCCGTTCGCCAGGTTGGTCACCCGCACATAGGCTGGCAGCGGCAGGGTCTTGTGCGCTGCGCTCATGCCATACAGGTCGTACAGCTCGCCGTTGGCAGTGTTCTGCCCGTGGAACTTGGTGCCGTACCACGACGCCGTACCCTCGGCGCGGTAGTTGCGCGAGTCCTGCATCGGGTAGTAGGTCTTGCCCAGCACGGTGTACGGGTTGGCCTTGTAGTTACCGGTGTGCACGGTCGGGGTGGCATCGGGGATCTTGTTCACATCCACGTCCCACCACGGTGCGCCGTCCTTGTGCGCCCGGTTGATGTCCAGGCCCGGCTGGCTACGCACGACATTACCACTGCTTTTCGGGGCCGGGCGGTTGGAAGAGCAGCTGACCAGCGCCACACCGACGGCGAGGCAGGTGAGCAGCTTGAAAGCGTTGCCAGAGATGATTGCGCGCATTACTTGACGCCCCGTACTTGAACCAGCTGTTCCGCAAGCTGATGTACCGCCATGGCATACATCACGCTGCGGTTGTAGCGAGTGATCGCGTAGAAGTTCTTCAGGCCCATCCAGTACTCGGGGCCGCTCTCGCCCTCGAGACGGAAGGCGGTAACCGGCAGATCATCGCGCAGCGAATCATGAACCGACCAGCCAAGCGTACGCAACTCCCCTACCGTTTTCACCGGCTCGATGCCGGTGGTCAGGCCTTCGTCGGCGCGCTCACCTTCAACCCAGGCGCGACTGACCACACCCTCACCGGCCACCCAGCCGTGGCGCTTGAAGTAGCTGGCCACGCTGCCGATGGCATCGTCAGGGTTGTTCCAGATATTGATATGGCCGTCCCCGTCGAAGTCCACCGCGTAGTTGCGGAAGCTGCTTGGCATGAACTGCGGCAGCCCCATGGCGCCGGCGTACGAGCCCTTGAGCGTCAAGGGATCGAGCTGTTCCTCACGGGCCAGCAGCAGGAACTCTCGCAGCTCCTTGCGGAAGAACTCGGCCCGTGGCGGGTAGTCGAAGCCCAGCGTCGACAGGGCGTCGATCACCCGGTAGTTGCCGGTATTGCGGCCAAAGAAGGTTTCCACGCCGATGATCGCGACAATGTACTGCGCAGGTACGCCGTACTCCTGCTCGGCACGTGCCAATACAGCCTCGTGCTGACGCCAGAAATCCACACCGCGAGCGATACGTGCATCGGTGATGAACATCGGCCGGTAGTCCTTCCACGGTTTGACCCGCTCGGCCGGGCGCGAGATGGCGTCGAGGATCGACTGCTTGCGCTGCACCTCACGAAACACACCCATCAGTTGCTCAGGCGCAAAACCATAGTCGCGGCTCATTTCGCCAACAAACGCGGCTACCTCGGGCGAGCCGTCGTATTCGCCGGCATGGGCCAGCTGTACAGCGCCGAACAGGCCCACCGCACCGATCCAAGGCGCACAACGGGCAGCCCAGTTACGCACTGCTTGCATGAAATTGTTCACCTTATTCAAACCTGCGCGATCCATTTGCGGTGCGTATGGATCGACATCAAAACGCCAAACGCTGACAGCAGCGTCACCAACGATGTTCCGCCATAGCTGATGAAAGGTAACGGCACGCCCACCACGGGCAGAAGGCCGCTTACCATTCCGATATTGACGAACACGTATACAAAAAAAGTCATGGTCAGGCTGCCCGCAAGCAGCTTGCCGAACAGGGTCTGCGCCTGGGCGGTGATCACCAGGCCACGGCCGATCAGCAGCAGGTAGACAATCAGCAGCAGGCAGATGCCGACCAGGCCGAATTCCTCGCCGAGCACGGCGATGATGAAGTCGGTGTGGCTTTCCGGCAAAAAGTCCAGGTGCGACTGCGTGCCAAGCAGCCAGCCTTTGCCAAACACCCCGCCCGAGCCGATCGCCGCCTTGGACTGGATGATGTTCCAACCGGTGCCCAACGGGTCGCTTTCAGGGTCGAGGAAGGTCAATACCCGCTGCTTCTGGTAGTCGTGCATGACGAAGAACCACATTGCCACCGCGACTGGCACGGCTGCCGCCAGCACGCTGAGGATCCAGCGCCAGCGCAAGCCGCCCATGAACAGCACGAAGGCACCGGAGGCCAGGATCAGCAGCGCGGTCCCCAGGTCTGGCTGACGTACGATCAGCATGAACGGCACGCCGATCAGCAGCAGGCTGATCGCCACGTGCTTCAAATGGGGCGGCAAGGTGCGCTTGGACAGGTACCAGGCGATGGTCGCCGGCATGATGATCTTCATGAATTCCGAGGGCTGGAAGCGGATCACCCCCGGAATGTTGATCCAGCGTGTGGCCCCCATGGCGTTGTGGCCCATCACGTCGACCACTACCAGCAACAGCACCCCGGCCAGGTAGGCCAACGGCACCCAACGCGCCATGAAGCGCGGCTCCAGCTGGGCGATGACGAACATCGACACCAGACCGATGCCAAACGAGGTGGCTTGCTTGAGCAGCAGGTCCCAGTTCTTGCCACTGGCCGAATACAGTACGAACAGGCTGCCGGCTGCAAGGGTCAGCAGAATGATCAGCAAGGGGCCGTCGATATGGATGCGTTGCAGAAAGCTCGCACGCCGACGCATCACATCCTCGCTGGAGAGCATGCGATCGAAATTGTTCATCACAGGGCCGATTCCTGGGTAACGGTGGCGGGCGCGAACTCGGGTTTGAGCCGGCCATTTTCGTCGAGCAGCCAGGCGTCCATGATCTGGCGTACCACCGGAGCGGCGACACCCGAGCCGGACTCACCGTTCTCGACCATCACCGAAACCACGATTTTCGGGGCTTCGGCTGGGGCAAACGCGACGAACAACGCATGGTCGCGGTGGCGCTCCTGGAGTTTGTTGCGATCGTACTTCTCGCCCTGCTTGATCGCCACCACCTGGGCGGTACCGCTCTTGCCGGCAATGCGGTACTGGGCTCCGGCAGCTGCCTTGCGCGCGGTACCGCGGGCGTTGTGCATCACCTGTTCCATGCCATGGGTGACCTTGGCCCAGTCGGACTTGTCACGCAGCACGATGTCTTCCATGGGGTTGTCGTCCACCGGCGGCAGGCCTTCGATGGTCTTGGCCAGGTGCGGGCGGTTCCACACACCTTTGTTGGCGATCAGTGCAGTGGCCTGGGCCAGTTGCAGCGGCGTAGCCTGCATATAGCCCTGGCCGATGCCGAGAATCAGGGTTTCGCCAGGGAACCAGGCCTGGCGACGGGTGGCACGCTTCCATTCGCGCGACGGCATCAACCCGGCAGACTCCTCGAACATGTCGAGGGAAACCCGCTGGCCGATACCGAACTTGTTCATGTAGCTGGACAAGCGATCGATGCCCATCTTGTGCGCAAGGTCATAGAAGTAGGTGTCGTTCGAGCGCATGATGGCGGTGTCCAGGTCGACCCAGCCATCCCCGGAGCGGTTCCAGTTACGGTATTTATGGTCGTAGTTGGGCAGCTGGTAGTAGCCAGGGTCGAACACCCTGCTGCTGGCATTCACGACGCCACTGTCCAGACCGGCAATAGCCACCGCCGGCTTGATGGTCGACCCCGGCGGGTACAGGCCACGCAGCACGCGGTTGAACAGCGGCCGATCGATCGAATCGCGCAATTCGGCATAGGCCTTGAAGCTGATGCCGGTGACGAACAGGTTGGGGTCGAAGCTAGGCTGACTCACCATCGCCAGTACCTCACCGGTTCGCGGGTCGAGCGCAACCACTGCACCACGCCGGCCTCCCAGGGCGGCTTCAGCGGCCTCCTGCAGCTTGATGTCCAGGCTCAGCACAATGTCCTTGCCCGGCTTCGGATCGGTGCGCTTGAGCACCCGCAACACCCGGCCACGGGCGTTGGTCTCGACTTCCTCGTAACCCACCTGACCGTGCAGGGCGGCCTCGTAGAAGCGCTCGATGCCGGTCTTGCCGATATGGTGGGTACCGCTGTAGTTCACCGGGTCGAGCGTTTTCAGCTCTTTCTCGTTGATTCGCCCTACATAACCCACCGAATGGGCGAAATGCGCACCCTGCGGGTAATGCCGCACCAGCTGGGCCACCACCTCGACACCCGGCAGGCGGAACTGGTTTACCGCCACGCGGGCGATCTGCTCTTCGTTGAGCTCGAACAGGATCGGCACCGGCTCGAATGGCCGGCGGCCTTGGCGCATGCGCTTCTCGAACAGGGCACGGTCGTCAGCGGTGAGGTCCAGCACTTCGACGATGGTATCCAGCACTTCCTGCCAGTTACCCGCACGTTCGCGGGTCATCGACAGGCTGAAGCTGGGCCGGTTGTCGGCAACGATCACCCCGTTGCGGTCGAAGATCAGCCCGCGGGTCGGCGGGATCGGCTGCACATGCACCCGGTTGTTCTCCGACAGCGTGGAGTGGTAGTCGTACTGGATGATCTGCAGGTAGTACAGCCGCGCGATCAGCACGCACACAAGCAGCATGATCGCGACTGCGCCGACCACGACGCGTTTGCGCACCAGGCGGGCGTCTTTCTCGTGGTCCTTGAGACGGATCGGCTGCGACATCGGACTGCTTAAAGGCTCATTTGTGGTAAGGGTGCCCGGACAACACGGTCCAGGCGCGGTAGATCTGCTCGCCGATGAGTATCCTTACCAACGGGTGCGGCAACGTCAGCGGCGACAGCGACCAACGTTGCTCGGCGCGCGCGCAAACCTCAGGCGCCAGGCCCTCCGGGCCGCCCACCATCAAATTCACCGTGCGCGCATCCAGGCGCCAGCGGTCCAGCTCGGTCGCCAGCTGCTCGGTACTCCATGGCTTGCCATGGACCTCGAGGGTGACAATGCGTTCCCCAGGCTGCACTTTGCTCAGCATGGCTTCGCCCTCCTGACGGATCAGGCGGGCGACGTCGGCATTCTTGCCACGGGTATTCAGCGGGATTTCCACCAGCTCCAGCGACAGCTCGGCGGGCAGGCGCTTGGCATATTCATGCCAGCCTTCCTCGACCCACTTCGGCATGCGCGAGCCGACCGCAATCAGGCGCAGACGCACAGCGCTTTCCTTATTCGCGGTCTTTGAGCTTGTCGGAGTACTCGTGGGCATGGTCCGGGCTGTGGTGCTTGCCATCGGCGGCACGGCTTTGCTCGGCACCCTGCCACAGACGCTCAAGGTCGTAGAACTGGCGGGCAGCGGCGGTCATCATGTGCACGATGACGTCGTTCAGGTCCAGCAGCACCCAGTCGCTGTCGCCCTTGCCTTCTTCACCCAGTGGCTGGGCGCCCTTGGCCTTGACTGCTTCACGGACCTTTTCGGCCATCGCGTTGATCTGGCGGTTGGAGGTACCGGTGGCAATGATCATGTAGTCGGTCAGGCTGTGCTTCTCGCGCACGTCGATGACCTGGATGTCCTGGGCCTTGACGTCTTCCAGCGCTGCCTTGGTCACTGCGACCAGTTCTTCGCCGTAAATTTTCTGCTTGGTCATATAAAACTCGTTCAACTCGTTGGATGAGGCGCCAGAGGCACCGTCAGTTGGGCGCACGATACAGTTCGTGCGCCTCGATATAGGCCAGTACGGCGTCCGGCACCAGGAACCTCACCGATTTGCCGCTGGCCAGCAGCTGTCGGATCTGTGTAGCCGACACCGCAAGCGGCGTCTGCCAGACGAACGAAATATTTCCCGCCGGGCCGGACATGGCGGTGGGATCGCTCTCCGAGCGCGCAGCCAACAGGTTGCGCAACTCGTCAGGGGGTTCTACGTCGGCATCCGGACGTTGCAGTACCAGGATGTGACAGTGTTGCAGCAATTCTTCCCAGCGATGCCAGGCGGGCAGGCCACAGAAGGCATCCCAACCCAGCACCAGGAACAGCTGGTCGTGGCCGGACAGTTCGGCGCGGATCGATTCCAGCGTATCGATGGTGTACGACGGCTTGTCACGTTCCAGCTCGCGGGCATCGACGCTCAGGCAAGCGACGCCCTGCACCGCTTCACGGACCATCGCCAGGCGATCCTGCGCGGCCACCTGTGGCGTGTCGCGGTGCGGCGGCCGGGCATTGGGCAACAGGCGTAGCTCATCCAACCGCATGAACTCGGCCACTTCAAGCGCGCTGCGCAAGTGGCCGATATGCACGGGGTCGAAGGTACCACCTAGAATGCCGATACGCCGGACTGCCTGGGCCTTGCTCAACTCAGCAGGACCCCTGGCCGCGCAACTGGCCATCGCCGATCACCACATACTTCTCGCAGGTCAGGCCTTCCAGGCCGACAGGGCCGCGGGCATGCAGCTTGTCGGTGGAAATACCGATTTCCGCACCCAGGCCGTACTCGAAGCCATCGGCAAAGCAGGTCGGGGTGTTGAGCATGACCGACGCCGAATCGACCTCAGCCATGAACTGACGGGCTTCACCCTGGTGTTCGCTGATGATCGAGTCGGTGTGGTGCGAGCCATAGTGGTTGATGTGCTCGATGGCCTGGTTCAGGCCGTCGACCACGCGAATCGACAGGATCGCATCGAGGTATTCCGTGTGCCAGTCGGCTTCGGTGGCCGGTTTGGCGCTGATGATAGCCTGGGTACGCTCGCAACCGCGCAGCTCCACGCCATTCTCCACGAAGCGGCGGGCCATTTCTGGCAGGAAGCGCTCAGCCACTTGTTGGTCGACCAGCAGCGTTTCCATGGCACCGCAGATGCCGTAGCGGTAGGTCTTGGCGTTGAAAGCCACATTCCAGGCCTTGTCCAGGTCGGCATGCTGGCTGACATAGATGTGGCAGATGCCGTCCAGATGCTTGATCACCGGCACGCGGGCATCGCGGCTGATGCGCTCGATCAGGCCACGGCCTCCGCGCGGCACGATGACATCGACGAATTCCGGCATGCTGATCAGCGCGCCCACGGCTTCGCGGTCGGTGGTTTCGACCACCTGCACCACCGCCGCCGGCAGGCCGGCTTCGGCCAGGCCACGCTGAATGCAGGTGGCAATGGCGCGGTTGGAGTGGATGGCTTCGGAACCGCCACGCAGGATGGTTGCATTGCCCGACTTGAGGCACAGGCTGGCGGCATCAATGGTCACGTTCGGACGCGATTCATAGATGATCCCGATCACTCCCAGCGGGGTTCGCATCTTGCCTACCTGAATGCCCGATGGACGGTAGCTCATGTCGCGGATGGCACCGACTGGGTCCGGCAGGCTGGCCACCTGACGCAAGCCGGTGATCATGCCGTCGATACGCGCCGGGGTCAGCGCCAGACGGTCGAGCAGTGCGGGCTCCAGGCCACTGGCGCGGCCGGCGGCCAGGTCCAGCTCGTTGGCAGCGGTGAGTTCGGCACGGGCAACGTCCAGCGCGTCAGCGGCGGCTTGCAGGGCGCGGTTCTTCTGCGCGGTGCTGGCACGGCCAATCACCCGGGAAGCCTCACGGGCAGCGCGACCCAAACGGGTCATATAGTCAAGAACGGACTCAGTCATGGGTTCGGTGTCTTGGCGAAGGGGAAATCGGCTGATTATAACTGCCGCGCAGGTGTACGCCCAGCGGCGGGTGGCGGATGGTAGAAAATGGATGGGGCAATGTGTAGGAAAGATGTAACCGGGGTTATCGAGATTTCCACCTCCTGTCGCGGCCCTTTCGCGGGCGCGCCCGCTCCCACAGGGATTTGTGTAGGAGCGGGTTTACCCGCGAACGGGCCGGCACTGCCCACATCACCATCCGATTCAGCCTCGATTAAGCCATTCATTGCTATCATCCCCGCCTCTCCAGCCACGAACTGCCCCGCATGCCAGCCCTGCCCGACAGCTTTTTCGACCGCGACGCCCAGACCCTGGCCAAGGCACTGCTGGGCAAGGTCATCCGTCACCGCCACGGCGACCTGTGGCTGGCCGCGCGAATCATCGAGACCGAGGCCTACTACCTTTCCGACAAAGGTAGCCACGCTTCGCTCGGCTACACCGAAAAACGCAAGGCGCTGTTCCTGGATGGGGGGCACATCTACATGTACTACGCCCGCGGCGGCGATTCGCTGAACTTCAGCGCCCACGGGCCGGGCAACGCGGTGCTGATCAAGTCTGCCTATCCTTGGCAGGACACCCTCTCGGGGCCCGACAGCCTGGCGCAGATGCAACTGAACAATCCCGATGCAAGCGGCAATATCCGCCCGCAAGAGCGCCTGTGCGCCGGCCAGACCCTGCTATGCCGGGCCCTGGGCCTGAAAGTGCCGCATTGGGACGCCCAGCGTTTCGACGCCGAACGCCTGTACGTCGAGGACTGCGGCAACGCCGTGCCCCGGGTGATCCAGGCTGCTCGCCTGGGCATCCCGCACGGGCGCGACGAGCACCTGCCGTACCGCTTCGTCGATGCCGAGTACGCCCGTTTCTGCACACGGAACCCGTTACGCCGCGGCCAAGTCGAAGGCCGTGATTTCTTCATTCTCGAACAAGGAAGCTGAACATGGGCCAATGGCTCGACAGCCTGACCGGCTGGCTCAGCGCCAACCCGCAGTGGCTTGGCCTAGCGATTTTCCTGGTGGCCTGCATCGAATGCCTGGCCATCGCCGGCATTATCGTGCCGGGCACCGTACTGCTGTTCGCCGTTGCGGTACTGGCCGGTAACGGCACGTTCAGCCTGGGCGAAACGCTGCTCCTCGGCTTTCTCGGCGGCCTGCTGGGCGACGCCATGTCTTACGCAGTGGGCAAGTACTTCCACCAGAACATCCGCCGCCTGCCGCTGCTACGCCACCATCCGGAGTGGATCGGCAGCGCCGAAAGCTACTTCCAGCGTTATGGCATCGCCAGCCTGCTGGTAGGCCGCTTCATCGGCCCGCTGCGGCCGATGCTGCCAATGGTCGCCGGCATGTTCGACATGCCCCTGCCGCGCTTCATCGCCGTCAGCCTGCTGGCGGGCGCCGGCTGGTCGGTCGCCTACCTGCTGCCCGGCTGGGCCACCGGCGCCGCCATGCGCCTGCCCCTGCCGGAAGGCTTCTGGCTGGACGCCGGGATCATCGCCGGCGCCCTCGCGGTGCTGATCGGCCTGAGCCTCAATACCAGCCTGCGTGACCAGCGCCACGGCACCAGGCTGGTTGCCGCGCTCAGCTTCATCACCCTGGCCGGTGTATTCCTCGGCTGGCCCTACTTCCATGAGTTCGACCAAGGCGTGATGACACTGGTCCAGGAGCATCGCAGCCAGGCCATCGACAGCACCGTGGTGCTGGTGACACGGCTAGGCGATTTCCGCACCCAGTTGTTCCTCGGCGCCCTGCTGACAGGCCTGCTGCTGCTTGCCCGTCAATGGCGACACGCATTTTTCGCGGCGGGCGCGTTGATGGGCACGGCGATCGCCAACGGCACACTGAAATGGCTATTTGCCCGGGCCAGGCCGGAAGTACTGACCGACCCACTGACCAGCTACAGCATGCCCAGCGGGCACAGCTCGGCATCGTTCGCGTTCTTCCTGGTCATGGCCGTGCTGGCAGGGCGTGGCCAGCCACCACGGATGCGCCTGACCTGGGTGATGCTGGGGTGCATTCCAGCGCTGGCGATTGCCCTGTCGCGGGTGTACCTGGGGGCGCACTGGCCAACCGATATCCTGGCCGGGGCCCTGCTGGCTTGTTGCGTGTGCGCACTCAGCCTGACATTGGTGCAACGCCAGCAGACCCTGCCAGCCCTGCCGCTGCGGGTGTGGTGGCTGGTGTTGCCGGCATGCGTGGCGCTGCTGGCGTTCTTCGCCATGCATGCGCTGCCGCAGGCGTTGGTCAGGTATCAATATTGATGTTGCCTGTGCGGGCCTATTCGCGGGTGAACCCGCTCCTACGCGGGGATCGCGCCTGTCGTAGGAGCGGGTTTACCCGCGAAGGGGCCGGCACAGGCAATACAGAACCATCAGGCGAACAACTCACCCTGAATCCGCTCCAGCAGTTTCTGAATCTCGCCCAGCCGCTGCTGTGGCGAATCGAGGGTCAGCAGGTCCAGCTTGTCCTCTTCCATGAACGGCAACAGGTACGCCAGCTGATTGGCCAGCGCCTGACGCCCGTCCACCGGCCGCGGCATGCCCAGCGCTTCGACCATGGGGTGCTCACCCAGAGCCACCAGCAGCGCCAATAGGTCGTCATCGGCTTCCAGCAACGGGCTGTCGGCGTGCTCCGGCAGCCATTGCACCTGGCCCACCAGCAACTGGTCCTTCTGCACCTCGGAGCTTTCCAGATTGAAGCGCCGCACGCCCTCGACGCGGATACCCAGCAAGCCGTTATCCTGCTGCACGAAGTCGCGGATCACCGCTTCACAGCCGATCGAGGCGACCACCGGCGGCGCCTTGCCGACTTGCTCGCCCTCAAGGATGCACACCACACCAAACCCTTCGCCCTGCTTCATGCAGCGCCCGATCATGTCCAGGTAGCGCGCCTCGAAAATCTGCAAATCGAGAAAGCAGCCAGGAAACAGCACGGTATTGAGCGGAAACAGCGGTAGCGTCATCACAATTCCTCAAGCCACCAGGCTGACCGCCAGCGGCAGGAACACCGCTGTAGCCACTCCCATCAGGCTCATCGCCAGCGCGGCAAAGGCGCCGCATTCGTCACTTTCCTGCAGGGCCACCGAAGTGCCCACTGCGTGCGCGGTCACGCCCAGCGACATGCCGCGCGCCTCAGGGCTGTGCACGCCGAAGCGGCTCAGCAACGCCGGGCCGAAGATCGCCCCGATCACCCCGGTAATCAACACGAACACTGCCGCCAGGGCCGCCACGCCACCAATCTGCTCAGCCACCAGCATGGCGATCGGCGAGGTGACGGACTTCGGCGCCATGGTCATCAGGATCATGTGCTCGGCACCGAACCACAAACCCAGCACCAGGCAGCAGAGCGTGGCGAACAGGCCTCCGACTACCAGCGTAGTAAATGTAGGCCAGAACAGCTGGCGGATCCGCCGCAGGTTGAGATAGAGCGGCACAGCCAGGGCCACCGTAGCGGGCCCCAGCAGGATGTTCATGATTTCGGTGCTTTTGCGGTACTCGCTGTAATCGATGCCGCACAGCAGCAACACACCGATCACCAGCAGCATCGACACCAGTACAGGTTGCAGGAAGATCCAGCGGGTTTTCTCGTAGGCTGCCAGCACTACCTGATAGGCCCCCAGCGTGATGCCGATACCGAACAATGGGTGGTGAATGACCGCATCGAGTGCGCCCTGCCAGTCGAGCATCATGGCTGCTCCTCACGCTTGCCCTGGCGCTGGATGAGCTTTTGCATCAGCACACCGACGAACACCAGGGTCAACAGACAGGAGATCAGCAAGGCCCCGGCAATCGCCCAGAAGTCGGCGGCAATGTCCTTGGCATATACCATCACCCCGACTGCCGGCGGTACCAGCAGCAGCGGGAGATAGCGCAGCAAGCTGCTGGCGGCCTCGTTCAGCGGCTTGCCGACCTCACCGCGAGCCATGAGAAAGAGCAGCAGCAACAACAGGCCGATGATCGGCCCGGGCAAAAACGGCACAAACAGGTGATTGATCGCCGTCCCCAGCAGCTGGAACAGTACCAGCCAGGTCAAACCACGCAACAGCATAAGCATCTCCCTCGGGCATGGCCGCCATTATAAGCACGCTCAGCTATAGACCGATATTCGCCGAAAAGCGGGCAACTTGACTGAAACGGTTCGCCGTGCTGATCTTGTACTTTCGTACCAACTGACAACCCGGAGAGTCCGCGATGCCCCATGTACCGGTTACAGAGCTTTCGCAGTACGTTGGCAAGGAGCTGGGCCACTCGGAGTGGGTGAAGATCGACCAGCAGCGCATCAACCTGTTCGCCGAGGCGACCGGCGACTTCCAGTTCATCCATGTCGACCCCGAGAAGGCAGCAAAAACCCCGTTTGGCGGCACGATTGCCCATGGTTTCCTGACCTTGTCGCTGATCCCCAAGCTGATCGAGGACATCCTCGTTCTGCCGCAAGGGCTGAAGATGGTGGTGAACTACGGGCTGGACAGCGTGCGCTTCATTCAGCCGGTCAAGGTCGACAGCCGGGTTCGGCTGAAGGTAAAGCTGGGCGAGGTGACCGAGAAAAAACCGGGGCAGTGGCTACTCAAGGCGATTGCCACGCTGGAGATCGAGGGTGAAGAGAAGCCTGCTTATATAGCCGAGTCGCTGTCGCTCTGTTTTGTCTGATACATGCCCGGGGGCTGCAGTGCAGCCCCCGATCCACAAATCCCCCGCACTCGCGTAAACTGCCAGCCTTCGCGCAGCCTAGGGCTGCCCCTGTCGATTTATCAAAGGTGCCCGCCATGCCCTGGCTGCAAGTACGCCTGGCCATCAGCCCGGAACAAGCCGAAACCTATGAAGATGCGCTGCTTGAAGTAGGCGCCGTCTCGGTCACGTTCATGGATGCCGAAGATCAACCGATCTTCGAACCAGACCTCAACACCACCCCGCTGTGGTCGCACACTCACCTGCTGGCGCTGTTCGAGGCCGATGCCGACCCTGAACAGGTGTTCTCCCACCTGCGCCTGCTGACCGGCGCCGAGCTGCCCGAGCACCAGGCCGAGGTGATCGAGGACCAGGACTGGGAACGCAGCTGGATGGACAACTTCCAGCCGATGCGCTTCGGCCGCCGCCTGTGGATCGTGCCCAGCTGGCACGATGCCCCGGAAAAGGACGCCGTGAACCTGCTGCTCGACCCGGGCCTGGCCTTTGGCACCGGCACCCACCCCACCACGGCCCTGTGCCTGGAATGGCTCGACGGCCAGCAGCTTGAAGGCACCCAGGTGCTGGACTTTGGCTGCGGTTCGGGCATCCTGGCCATCGCTGCGCTGCTGCTGGGCGCCCGCGAAGCGGTAGGCACCGACATCGACGTGCAGGCCATCGAGGCTTCGCGCGACAACGCCCAACGCAACGGCATTGCCGACGAGAAACTGGCGCTTTACCTGCCCGAACACATGCCGGCGATGCAGGCCGACGTGCTGGTTGCCAACATCCTCGCCGGCCCGCTGGTGTCGCTGGCGCCACAGTTGTCCGGCCTGGTTCGCCCAGGTGGCCTGCTGGCGCTTTCGGGCATCCTCGCCGAGCAAGGTGAAGACGTGGCCGCCGCTTATGCCACCGACTTTGAACTGGACCCGATCGTCGTGCGCGACGGCTGGGTGCGCATCAGTGGTCGGCGTCGCTAAGCGGGCCTAGAATACTTTTCTGCACAGCTCCCGGATCGCCGCATGACCGACAGTTTCGTCACCCAGTGCCCGCATTGCCAGACCAGCTTTCGCGTCACCCACCACCAGTTGGGCGTGGCCCGTGGCGTGGTGCGCTGCGGTCACTGCCTGCAGGTATTCAATGCCACCAAGCAGCTGCTGGAGCAAAACCGCGCCGCCACCACCAGCGCCCCCGTGGTGCCGGCACCGGTACCTGCAGTGCCTGCCGAGCCGCTGGCCGAGCCGGCGCAAGAGCCTGCCACCAGCGTACGCGGCACCCCCCCTGACCAGGACTGGGCGCTGACTGCCCAGGCGCTGGACGAGCTCGACCTCGACAAGGAACTGGAGCGCCTGGAGCGTCGTGGCCAACCGGCCCCGACCCACCCGGCCAGCCAGGATGACAAGCTGCAGGCACGGCGCGATGAACTTCACCCGGACGAGCACGCAGAAGACCTTTTCGGCACGGCTACCGATGAGCCCTACGTGCCGCAGGAACCGGCAGAGCCTACCCCGGTGCTGCTGGAACCGGAACCTTTGGAGCTCGACCTGGAGCCTGCACCCGGCGAACGCACCGAGCCTACCCTGGGCAGCAACCTTGACCTGGACATCGATGGCGAGCCCCCCGTGCACGGTGCGGCCGAACGCGATGACCAGCCCGCATTCAGCGAACCGCTGCGCATCAGCGATGACGAAACCCCGGAAACGGGCCTGAGCGCCCGCGACGACGAGCCACTGGCGCTGCGCCTGTCGGCGCATGACGACGAGCCCGTCGAGCCGCTGCCCGGAGAGCGCCTGGAACCAGGCCTTGCCGGCAAACCCGAGCGCCCCTCGCGCAAGGAGCCGCTGGTCGATGTGGTCGACGACCCCTTGCAGCTAGGCTGGGAAAAACCCGCACCCAACTGGGGCAAGCGCCTGCTGTGGGGCTTTCTGACCCTGCTGGCTGCCGGCCTGCTCGCGTTCCAGTACGTGTGGTTCCACTTCGACGAAATGGCCCGCCAGGACCAGTATCGGCCGATTTTCCAGCAGATCTGCCCGATGGTCGGTTGCCAGGTGCCTACCCGCGTCGATATTGCACGCATCAAGAGCAGCAATCTGGTGGTACGCAGCCACCCGGACTTCAAGGGCGCGCTGATTGTCGACGCGATCATCTACAACCGCGCGCCGTTCGCCCAGCCATTCCCGTTGCTGGAGCTGCGCTTCGCCGACCTCAATGGCCAACTGATCGCCAGCCGTCGCTTCAAGCCCAGCGAGTACCTGTCGGGCGAACTGGCAGGGCGTGGCGAAATGCCCAGCCAGACGCCAATCCACATTGCCCTGGACATCCTCGACCCTGGCCCGAAGGCCGTGAATTACAGCCTGAGCTTCCGTTCGCCGGAGTAGGCGACAAGCGGCCAGCAGCGAGCGACAAGACAAGAAGCCCCAACCGCGACCGCTTTTCGTCCTGTCGCCTGCTGCTTGAAGCGCAAAGGCATAAGCCGACAACTGTTCAGATTTTATCCAAATCCATCTTTATCCAGTCATCGAGAGCGGGTATCATGCCAACCCTTTTTCGAACTCCAAGATTCGGCCCCACAACAGGGATCACCTATGTCGGCGGTACGCATCGGCCAATACACACTACGTAACAACCTGATCCTCGCGCCCATGGCCGGGGTCACGGACCAGCCTTTCCGTACACTTTGCCAGCGCCTGGGCGCCGGTATGGTGGTGTCGGAAATGGTTAGCAGCGACATGAGCCTGTGGAACAGCCGCAAGTCGAGCCTGCGCCGCATCCATGAAGGTGATCCCGAGCCACGCTCGGTGCAGATCGCCGGCGGCGATGCGCAGATGATGGCAGCGGCGGCAAAGGCCAATGTCGAGGCGGGTGCCCAGATCATCGATATCAACATGGGCTGTCCGGCAAAAAAAGTCTGCAACAAAGCCGCAGGCTCTGCTTTATTGAGAGATGAAGCCTTGGTCAGCGAGATCCTCCACGCCGTGGTCAGCGCCGTGGACGTACCGGTGACCCTGAAAATCCGCACCGGATGGGACCGGGCGAACAAGAACGGCCTGAACGTGGCGAAGATCGCCGAACAGGCTGGCATCCAGGCGCTGGCGGTGCATGGCCGCACACGTGCCGACCTGTACACCGGCGAAGCCGAGTACGACACCATCGCTGCCATCAAGCAGGCGGTGTCAATCCCGGTTTTTGCCAACGGCGATATCACCTCGCCAGAAAAGGCCCGGGCGGTGCTGGAAACCACCGGGGTCGATGGCCTGTTGATTGGCCGGGCTGCCCAGGGGCGGCCATGGATCTTTCGCGAGATCGAGCATTACCTGCGCACTGGCGAACATCTGCCAGCGCCGCAACTGGACGAAGTGGAACGCATCCTGCTGGAGCATCTGGCCGCGCTGCATGCCTTCTATGGCGATGTGATGGGCGTACGTATCGCCCGCAAGCACGTTGGCTGGTACCTGGCAACACGACCCGGCGGCAAGGAGTTTCGCGCCCGGTTCAACGCTTTGGAAGACACACAAGCGCAGTGCGCCAACGTTCGCGCGTTTTTCAGCGAACGTCGACAGAGCCTTGAGACAGAGGACGGACAAGGGGTGGCCGCATGACGATGATGACCGAGACATTTGTGAGTGGAACAACGCCCGTGAGCGACAACGCCAACCTGAAACAGCACCTCAACACGCCGAGCGAAGAGGGCCAGACCCTTCGCGACAGCGTCGAGAAGGCGCTGCACAACTACTTCGCCCACCTGGAAGGCGCGACCGTGACGGACGTGTACAACCTGGTGCTCTCCGAAGTCGAGGCGCCCCTGCTCGAAAGCGTGATGAACTACGTGAAGGGCAACCAGACCAAGGCCAGCGAGATGCTCGGGCTGAACCGAGGCACCCTGCGCAAGAAGCTCAAGCAGTACGACTTGTTGTAAGCCAGAATCCCATCCAGAAAAGGCGACTCCCTGAACAGAGGCGCCTTTTTTGCTGACTCCACCGCGTTATTGGAACCCGAAATGACCGACCAGACTACCCGCCTGCCAGTCCGCCGCGCCCTGATCAGCGTCTCCGACAAGACCGGTATCCTCGAATTCGCCCGTGAGCTGCAGCAGCTCGGTGTCGAGATCCTGTCCACCGGCGGCACCTACAAGCTGCTCAAGGACAACGGCGTAAACGCGGTGGAAGTGGCCGACTACACCGGCTTCGCCGAAATGATGGATGGCCGGGTCAAAACCCTGCACCCGAAGATCCACGGCGGTATCCTCGGCCGTCGTGGCACCGACGACGCCATCATGAACGAGCACGGCATCAAGCCGATCGACCTGGTTGCGGTCAACCTGTACCCGTTCGAAGCCACCATTTCCAAGCCTGGCTGTGACCTGCCGACCGCCATCGAGAACATCGACATCGGCGGCCCGACCATGGTCCGTTCGGCAGCCAAGAACCACAAGGACGTGGCCATCGTGGTCAACGCCAGCGACTACGCCGGCATCGTCGAAGGCCTCAAGGCCGGTGGCCTGACCTATGCCCAGCGCTTCGACCTGATGCTCAAGGCGTTCGAGCACACTGCCGCCTACGACGGCATGATCGCCAACTACATGGGCACCATCGACCAGGCCAAGGACACTCTGAGCACCGAGGCGCGCAGCGAATTCCCGCGCACCTTCAACAGCCAGTTCGTCAAGGCACAGGAAATGCGTTACGGCGAGAACCCGCACCAGAGCGCGGCGTTCTATGTAGAAGCCAAGAAAGGCGAAGCCAGCATTTCCACCGCTGTCCAGCTGCAAGGCAAGGAACTGTCATTCAACAACGTGGCCGACACTGACGCCGCGCTGGAATGCGTAAAGAGCTTCGTCAAGCCGGCCTGCGTCATCGTCAAGCACGCCAACCCGTGCGGCGTGGCGGTAGTACCTGAAGACGAAGGCGGCATCCGCAAAGCCTACGACCTGGCCTACGCGACCGACACCGAATCGGCGTTCGGCGGCATCATCGCATTCAACCGTGAACTGGACGGCGAAACCGCCAAGGCCATTGTCGACCGCCAGTTCGTCGAAGTGATCATCGCCCCGAAAATCTCCCAGGCCGCCCGCGACGTGGTGGCTGCCAAACAGAACGTACGCCTGCTGGAGTGCGGCGAGTGGCCAGCCGAGCGCGCTGCCGGTTGGGACTTCAAGCGCGTCAACGGTGGCCTGCTGGTGCAAAGCCGCGATATCGGCATGATCACCGCCGATGATCTGAAGATCGTCACCAAGCGTGCCCCGACCGAGCAAGAGATCCACGACCTGGTATTCGCCTGGAAAGTGGCCAAGTTCGTCAAGTCCAACGCCATTGTCTACGCCAAGCAGCGCCAGACCATCGGCGTCGGCGCCGGCCAGATGAGCCGCGTCAACTCCGCCCGCATCGCTGCAATCAAGGCCGAGCACGCTGGCCTGCAGGTGCAGGGCGCGGTCATGGCGTCGGATGCATTCTTCCCGTTCCGTGACGGCATCGACAATGCAGCTAAAGTGGGTATCAGCGCCGTGATCCAGCCGGGTGGTTCGATGCGTGATGCTGAAGTCATCGCTGCTGCCGACGAGGCCGGCATCGCGATGGTCTTCACTGGCATGCGCCACTTCCGCCACTAATTACGCGGATCCCGAGGCGAGTCGAGATCCTGTGGGAGCGGGCTTGCCCGCGAATACGATGGTGGATTCACCGCCGCATTCGCGGGCAAGCCCGCTCCCACAGTGTTCGGCGCAAGCCACGGGATCACTTGAATCGAGGTTTTGACATGAAAGTTTTGATCATCGGCAGCGGCGGCCGTGAGCACGCCCTGGCCTGGAAAGTCGCCCAGGACCCACGCGTCGAGAAAGTCTTCGTTGCCCCGGGCAACGCCGGTACCGCCATTGAAGCCAAGTGCGAGAACGTCGCCATCGACGTGTGCGCCCTGGAGCAATTGGCCGACTTCGCCGAGAAAAACGTCGACCTGACCATCGTCGGCCCGGAAGCACCGCTGGTTATCGGCGTGGTCGACCTGTTCCGCAGCCGCGGCCTGGACTGCTTCGGTCCAACCAAGGGCGCGGCCCAGCTGGAAGGCTCCAAGGCCTTCACCAAGGATTTCCTGGCGCGTCACAAGATCCCGACCGCCGACTACCAGAATTTCACCGAGATCGAGCCAGCGCTGGCCTACCTGCAGGAAAAAGGCGCGCCAATCGTGATCAAGGCCGACGGCCTGGCGGCAGGCAAAGGCGTGATCGTCGCCATGACGCTGGAAGAAGCCGAAGCCGCCGTGCGTGACATGCTGGCTGGCAACGCCTTCGGTGAAGCAGGTTCGCGTGTTGTGATTGAAGAGTTTCTCGACGGCGAGGAAGCCAGCTTCATCGTCATGGTCGACGGCCACAATGTGCTGCCCATGGCCACCAGCCAGGACCACAAGCGCGTCGGCGACCAGGACACCGGCCCGAACACGGGCGGCATGGGCGCCTACTCCCCTGCCCCGGTCGTTACCGCCGACGTGCACCAGCGCGTGATGGACCAGGTGATCTGGCCAACCGTGCGCGGCATGGCCGAGGAAGGCAACGTCTACACCGGCTTCCTCTACGCCGGCCTGATGATCGACAAGGCGGGCAACCCCAAGGTCATCGAGTTCAACTGCCGCTTCGGCGACCCGGAAACCCAGCCGGTCATGCTGCGCCTGGAGTCGAGCCTGGTCCTGCTGGTGGAAGCTGCATTCGCCAAGGCACTGGACAAGGTCGAAGCCCAGTGGGACCCGCGCCCGAGCCTGGGCGTGGTCCTGGCAGCGGGCGGTTACCCGGGCGACTACGCCAAGGGCGACGTGATCAACGGCCTGGACGCTGCCGCCAAGATCGAAGGCAAGGTATTCCATGCCGGTACTGCGCTCAAGGATGGCAAGGTAACCACCAACGGCGGGCGCGTGCTGTGTGCCACCGCCATGGGCAGCACCGTTGCCGACGCGCAGCAGCAGGCTTACCGCCTGGCCAAGGAAGTCAGCTGGAACGGCAGCTTCTACCGTTCCGACATCGGCTATCGGGCCATCGCCCGCGAGCGCGGTGAGCACCAGCAGTAAGTACTACCGGTATGCCGTAGCGGTTTCAGCCTGCGGCATCCGGCTCGTCGACAGGGCCCGGAATGGGCCTTGCCTTCGACTTGGCGCGCCGCGCATAGTGAGTACCCGGCACATCGGCCAAGAAGGGATTTCGTAGTGCGTCGGCTTCGGATTGCCTCAGCTCTGATCGTCAGCTTGCTGACCCTGCTCTGCATGTTTCCGGCTGCGGCCGAACATGACGGTGGCTGGACCGTTCTGCTCGACGAACAGGCCAACCTGCAACTGAGCGATGTGCGCTCCGAGCGCTATCGCAACCAGTTCAGCCCACTGCCTCTCGCCGACCTTGATGCTGCCCCGGCTGGACAGGCCTTGTGGCTGCACTATCGTCTGGCACCAGGTGACCAGGAGCAACTGCTGCGGGTATTTGCCCCGGACCTTTCTGGCCTGGACCTCTACGCCCTCGAAGGCGAACAACTTCTGCGTCAGCTGCACCACGGGCGCCAGGCCGGCAATGCCAGCCCGACCCTGCGAGGCAGCGACCATGTATTGCCCCTGCCCAACAGCAGGCAACCGCTGGACATCTACTTGCGCCTGGCCTCAGAGCACCAGCTGCGTCCGGCCATCAGCCTTGAACCTGCGGCCGAGGCAGCCTCGGACCAACGCCAGCCGCTGCTGTTCGGCATGCTGTTCGGCGGCCTGATCATGCTGATCATGCACAACCTGATCCGCTTCCTCTACACCCGCTCCAGCACCACCCTGATTCTGGCGCTCTACCACGGCCTGATGCTGCTCAGCGGTCTGATCCTGCTGAACCTCAGCGGCCCTTGGTGGCATGTGTGGCACAGTGCGCAAACGCCTGCCGCCTATCTGACACTGGTCCTGGCCGGCCTGTCCGGGTTGTATTTCACCCAACATTTCTTTTCGCCGTGCAATTCGCCACGGCTTAACCGCCTGCTGCAGGGTGAGATGCTGATTGTCGGGCTCAGTGGCCTGGTGCTGCTGTTCGTCGATACCCTGCCATTGAACCTGATGACCTACGCCCTGATGGCGCTGGGCAGCGTGAGCATGCTGCTGGTCAGCAGCTACCACTGGTACAAGGGTTATGCGCCCGGACGCCTGTTCAGCCTGGCAATGGTGGTGTTCAACCTCGGAGGCCTGGTACTGCTGCCAGCCCTGCTGGGCCTGACACGCACCTCGACACCCTGGCTGCTGTGTATCCTGCTGGGCCTGACCGTGGTCAGTGGCCTGCTGCTCAACCTGGCGGTCAGTGAACGGCTGCGGCGCATAAGCGAGGAGCGTTTCAGCGCCAGCCGCGCGCTGGCCGCCAGCGATGCAGAAATCAACGCCAAAGCCGAGTTCCTGGCCAAGATCAGCCACGAAATCCGCACCCCGATGAACGGCGTGCTCGGCATGACTGAACTGCTGCTGGGCACACCGCTGTCGGTGAAGCAACGAGATTATGTGCAGACCATCCACAGCGCCGGCAACGAGCTGCTGACGCTGATCAACGAAATTCTGGACATTTCCAAGCTGGAATCCCGGCAGATCGAGCTGGATGATGTGCAGTTCGACCTTAACGCGCTGATCGAGGATTGCCTGAACATCTTCCGCGCCAAGGCCGAGCAACAGAACATCGAGCTGATCAGTTTCACCCAGCCACAAGTACCGCGGGTCATCAGCGGAGACCCGACGCGCCTGCGCCAGGCCTTGTCGAGCCTGCTGGAAAACGCCCTGAAAAACACCGACCAGGGCGAGATCCTGCTGGTGGTGGCGCTGGATCAACGCGGCGATGTGCCACGCCTGCGTATCGCCGTGCAGGACAGCGGCGAGCCGTTGCCCGCCGCCGACCGTGAAGCCTTGCTGCAGGCCGAGTTGCACAGCCACCACTTCCTTTCCAGCAACAAGCTGGGCGGCCATCTGGGGCTGGTCATTGCCAAACAGCTGATCGGTCTGATGCAGGGCGAGTTCGGCATCAAGAGCAGCACCGGCATGGGCAACACCTTGTGGCTGACCTTGCCGCTGGACCCTTCGCGCCTGGAACAGCCACCGGCGGACCTCGACAGCCCGCTGCGCGATGCCCGCGTGCTGGTGGTCGACGACAACGACACGTGCCGCAAGGTGCTTGTACAGCAGTGCAGCGCCTGGGGCATGAACGTCAGCGCGGTGCCGTCAGGCAAGGAGGCTCTGGCCCTTTTGCGCACCAAGGCACACCTGCGCGACTACTTCGACGCGGTGCTGCTGGACCAGAACATGCCCGGCATGACCGGCATGCAGCTGGCCGCCAAGATCAAGGAAGACCCGAGCCTGAACCACGACATCCTGGTGGTGATGCTCACCGGCATCAGCAATGCGCCGAGCAAAGTCATCGCGCGCAACGCCGGGGTCAAGCGAATACTGGCCAAACCGGTGGCCGGTTATACATTGAAGACCACCCTGGCCGAGGAGCTGGCCCAGCGCGGCCGCGAACAGGCGATGCCTGCCAGCCTGCCTGGCATCCCGCAGGCGCTGGACCTGCCAGGCGACTTCCGCGTGCTGGTCGCCGAAGACAACAGCATCTCGACCAAGGTGATCCGCAGCATGCTCGGCAAGCTCAACCTCAAGCCCGATACCGCCTGCAATGGCGAAGAGGCCTTGCAGGCAATGAAAGCGCAGCATTATGACCTGGTGTTGATGGACTGCGAGATGCCGATACTGGACGGTTTCTCGGCCACCCAGCAGTTGCGGGCCTGGGAAGCAGAAAACCAGCGCCAGCGCACGCCGGTGGTGGCACTGACAGCGCACATACTCGCCGAACACAAGGAGCGTGCGCGGCTGGCAGGCATGGACGGACACATGGCCAAGCCGGTGGAGTTGTCGCAGTTGCGTGAGCTGATTCAATACTGGGCCAATCACCGGGAAGCCAAGGTGGACCCGGCACATACGTCCTGACCGATATCCAATGCTCTTGCAGGAGCGGCCTCGCGACACAAGGCCGCGCCGGCATAAAACCAAGGAACACTGCTCATGCTCCATGAGTTGTTCAGCGTCTACCTGAAAATGCTCGTGCTCTACAGCCCGTTCTTCGTGCTGTCGTGTTTCATCAGCCTGACCCGCGGCCACTCCAGCAAGGAGCGCAAGCAACTGGCCTGGAAGGTCGCGTTCGCAGCCTTGGTCGCCAGCGTGATGCTCTACCTGTTCGGGCGCGCGATCTTCGGAATTTTCGGCATCACCGCCGATGCCTTCCGCATCGGTGCCGGCAGCGTGCTGTTCATTTCGGCCCTGGGCATGGCCCAGGGCAAGCCGGCGGTACAGGCCGACAACGTGCAGCAGGATGTAACCATCGTACCGCTGACCATTCCGCTGACCGTTGGCCCCGGTACCATCGGTGCCCTGCTGGTGATGGGGGTGAGCCAGCCGCACTGGGATGAAAAACTGCTGGCCATCGTCAGCATTGCCCTGGCCAGTTTCACTGTCGGCCTAGTGCTTTACCTGTCCCACGGTATCGAGCGAATCCTGGGCGACCAGGGCCTGCAGATCGTCAGCCGTTTGATGGGGCTGTTCGTCTGTGCCCTGGCGGCGCAGATCATTTTTACAGGGATCAAAGGGTACCTGGTGCCTTAGATGGCATAGTCATGAATGCGCGCCAGGGATACCTTGACGACGCTTTCCTGCACTTTTGGCATTACGCTGTTCTCGAAGGCCAGAATATTGAACCGGACCAGCTCCGCACGCACATTCTTGTAACTGCGCTTGCGGCTGATGAACCCTGCACTGAAAACAGACTGCTTGTCCGTTTCGTGGTAAATCACCATGTCGACACGGTTATTACCGGCCGGCGCACAGGCCAACACTTGAAAGTGCTGCATCTCGAATGCCTTTTTCTCAAGTTCCTTCAGCACCGACGGCTTGGTCAGCAACGCTTGAATGGACACTTTGACCGACGATGCAAAGCTGTCCCCGGCAGTTTTGGACAGGGTCTGCAGCACCTGATCCGTCTGTTGCGTACGCGTCTTGTCCGGCCAATGGATCTGCTCAGCCGTTACCGCATCCCACCCCATGAATTTGAGTTGGTTACGGTAATAAGCGAACCAGTCTTTAATCAGCCCCTCTTTGAAAGCGGCCTCGGTGGCTCTTTCGGCCATTGCCAAGGCCAGCTTCACCTTGTTTTTCTGCGCGGCGTCGACGCCCGGCAAGAACGAAACAATCCCAGCGCCGATCACGGCAGACGTGGCTTCACTCATGATGCTGCTCCTGTAGGTTGTGCGTAAGGGTCGAACCGGTAAACGGCCTGTGCATCCTTGGTTTTCATCAAGGCCTGCAATTCATCACGCTGGCGTTGGAAGCGTCCTTCATCCAATGCCAGGGAAACGCCGTTGAACTCGGCCTCGCCCTCAAGTACTTGTTCGCCCAGAAATGTCTCCAGCGAAACTAGCGAGAGTGGCTTGTCGATTTGCAGCGAGATGCTGCACAAGTCCAGCGCCGGGCCCGGCTTGAGTACGCCAAGTTCGATGACCAGGGTGGAGCACTGCGCCTGATCATGCGCGCAGAAACTCAGCAAGTGCCGGAAGCCTTCAGCAGACTGGCCAAGGCCCGTCTTTATCGCCGCCAGCACGGCCTCATGGCGAAGCGAACGCATCTTCAGCCACGCTTCAAGTGGCTGTATATGCGCGTTGCGCACAGGTCGCCCCAACGGTTTCAGGTCATGAGTACTGGCCAGCTTGATCCAGCCCAGTTGGCGGTAGGCCTCCCGATACGCGGCATACCAGTTTTCATAATTGTCCACGCGTGAACCGGCGTGCTTGTTGGCTACCAACTGCGCGTACAGGACTGAATCGAAAGCGGCCTGGCGTTGTGCCTCGACTGCGCCTGGCGAATACAGCAATGCTGTTCCGCCAATCAACATCAGTTGCTCATCTGCTCTATCCATCGTGTTACCTCGTCACAAAGAACCGAACAAGGCGGCGTTGCGACTACGCCGCCGAGCAATCAGATGTCGTACTCGAGCACGTTCTCGACACTGCGCACGCCGAGTTTGTTTTCTACGGTTTCGCGGACTTTGTCGTAGACAAAGTTATTGAGGGTGAGCACTGCCGTGCCGGCGTAGTAAGCGGACCTGTCCAGCTTCCACTGGATGCCGAGCACATCGTCGTCCAGTGCTGGGGCAGATGCCTGGATGCAGCTCACCACCATGACCACATCGTTTTTTGAGGTTTCAATGCAGGAGGCCAGGCCGACCAGGCCCCTGGCTTTGTTCTTGCGCTTGTGGTGGAGCACCTTGGCGTCGTTTTCGACTGTGGTCATTTTGTCAAACGCCCGCTTTGCCACTTCACCCAGCTTGGTGCCGCCCAGCATCGCATTGCCGACCACACCTATCGCGCGGATGGCCACGGCGCCTACGGTGACGGACAGTTCCACCGAGGTTTCAAGTTCGAAGGTACGGCGTGGGATGGTAAAGCCAAGGTCTCGCATGACATCGATGAATTTGTCGTACCACTCCCGGCTCTGCTTTTCGGCGTCAAAAGCTTTGTCGGCGACCAACGTGGCGAAGTGGAAGGCATTCTTCACATCATGACGGCTTTGCGCAGACATGCCCGCGCCGAAGGCAAGCAGGTTGCCGTCTACCAGGATGGCGGCATCGGTGGTGGTGATTTGGGTTGCATCGGACATTGGAAACTCCTTGATGGTTGCCCCTTGAGTCAAGGGCAATCACCTTAGCCAGCGCGCTGGCCACAAAGCGCGCTGAAGAGTTTCCGACGCAACTAGTTGGCGGTGGGGTACCAACGCGGCGTGTAGGCCCACACCCCACCCGACAGGCGAGGGAATACACAGGTTGTAGAGGAGCCAACCAGAACCATGGTGCGCATATCGACCATTTCCGGCAGCAGCTCGGCCAAGGTGACTACCTTAAGCGTCTGCCCCGGCCTACCGATGTCGCGCCCAAGGACTACAGGCGTGCTCCCCTCGCGGTGGCGACGCACAACTTCCAGGGCCACACCGAGCTGGTGCGGCCTGGCCTTGGAGATCGGGTTGTAGAAGGCCAGCACCAGGTCGGCCTGGGCAGCCAGGTCCAGGCGCTTTTCAATGATCGACCAGGGCTTGAGGTTGTCCGACAGCGACATTACGCAGAAGTCATGCCCCAGCGGTGCACCTGCCTGGGCGGCGGTTGCCAGCGAGGCGGATACCCCCGGCAAGATCTGCAGGTCAACGCGATGCCAAGTGGGGTCGCTGGATTCGTGCAATGCTTCGAGCACCGCAGCGGCCATGGCGAAAACGCCCGGGTCACCTGACGACACCACCACCACCGAACGGCCTTGGGCCGCCAGTTCGAAGGCATGTCGGGCGCGTTGCATCTCTTCGCGGTTGTCGGTGCAGTGCAGCACCTGGTCGCTGCGGAACGGGCCAGCCATGCGCACGTAAGTTTCGTAACCGAGCACATCTTCGGCCTGCGCCAGTTCGGCCTTGACCGCCGGCACCATCAGTTCCGCCGCACCTGGGCCAAGGCCGATGACCGCCAGGCGACCGCGACGGCGGCCGACCTGCGCTACGTCGACCGGGGCAGGCGCCACCGCAACCACGACCTCTTCAAGCGCTATCAACTCAGCATCGGGCACCGCCGCAGCGACCATGCTGGCCACATCGCCAGGGCGGGTGGCGAAGCGCAAGGGGACACCCAGGGCCTGCGCAGCTTCGTGCAACGCGCTGTCGGCCATGGTTCGCTCGTCTGCCAGCACGCAGGCTACCGAGGGCTCGGCGATGCCGGCCTGCTGCAGTGCTGCGCGAATACTGTGCAGATTGCCACCTGCAACGCCCACCACCACCAGGCGCGGGTGGATCAGCAGCTCGTCGCGGTTGGCCGGGCGCGCCTGATGCCCCACATGAATGGTGCGCTGCGCCGCTTCGCTGGCGGGCAACTGCGCCAGCTGCAGCCACGGGGCGTTACCTTCGATGCGCACAGACTCACCCGCCAACAGGTCGGACACAAAGCGCTTGCCTTGCTCGATGTCAGCCAATGCATAGCCCTGCGGCGGGTTCAGCAGGCAAGTCCCAAAGCGCAGCTCGCCACTGGTAGTGATGGCGGCGGAAACGCCCAGCGCGTCAGCGATTTCGCGCGCCATCACGTTCACCCCACCAAGGCCTCCAAGCAACGGCACTACCGCGCTACCATCCTCGGCCACGGCCAGGACCGGCGGCTCGCTGCCCTTCTCGCTGAGCAGGCTGGCCAGGCTGCGGATGACGATACCCGCGGCGCACAACGCGATGATCGGCGTGTCTTGCTGGTACAACCCGCGCAGGGTATCGCCAAACGACGCGTACGACTGGTCCGCACCCTCGACACGCCCCTCGAGGCCATGGATCGTGGCCTGTGGATAACAGGCCTGGATACGCTGCGCCGTCGCCAGGCTGCCCGGGCCGAGAATGACGATGGCTGGTGCCTTGTGCATGTTCAGCCCTGCCATTTTTCCCCCGGCACGATGATCAGCGAGAAGTAGGGTGACGACTGCGGGTCGACCTGGTCCAGCGGCACGATCTTCTGGTTGGCCATGGTCGCCCGTTCCACATACAGCGCACGCCCGTCCAGGCCCAGTTCGGCCAGCACTTCGCGCACCTTGGGGAAGTTGCGCCCAAGTTTCATGATCACCGCTGCATCGGCGTCGGCCAGACGGCGCTTGAGCTCTTGAGCGGGCAACACACCGGACAACACCGAAAGGCTCTGGTTGCGGTACACCAGCGGCGCCCCCAGCACCGAAGCGCCACCGAGCATGGAGCAGACACCGGGGATCACTTCTGCCTCATAGCGCTGTGCCAGGCGGTCATGCAAGTACATGTAGGAGCCATAGAAGAACGGGTCGCCTTCGCAAATCACCGCCACGTCGCGCCCGGCATCCAGGTGCTCGGCCACCTGTACGCTGGCTTCGTCGTAGAAGTCGCTGATCACTTGCTCGTAGGACAGCGGTGCCGGCAGCACTTCGGTGGTGACCGGGTAGACCAGCGGCAGCAGGGTCTGCTCGGGCTGCAGGTGCGCCTCGATAATGCCGAAGGCATTGCCACGCTTGCCCTTGGCCACGAAGTAGCCGACCACCGGCGCCTCACGCAACAGGCGCAGGGCCTTGAGGGTAATCAGTTCAGGATCGCCAGGGCCCACGCCCAGGCCAAGCAGTCGTCCGCGCGGGGCCATCATTCCACCTCCGTGGCCAGGGCGTTGACCGCCGCGGCGGCCATCGCGCTGCCGCCCAGGCGGCCTTGCATGATCACGAACGGCACGCCACGGCTGTCGGCGGCGAGCATGGCCTTGGACTCGGCAGCGCCGACGAAACCGACCGGGAAACCGAGGATCAGCGCCGGCTTGGGCGCACCGGCGTCGAGCATTTCCAACAGGTAGAACAACGCGGTAGGGGCATTGCCGATGACCACCACGCTGCCCTCCAGGTAAGGGCGCCACAGCTCCAGGGCTACGGCGGAGCGTGTGTTGCCAGCGTCTTTGGCCAGGCCCGGCACGCTGGGGTCACGCAGGGTGCAGATGACTTTGTTGTCAGCTGGCAAGCGGGCCCGGGTGATCCCTTCGGCCACCATGTGCGCATCGCACAGGATCGGCGCGCCGTTGAGCAGCGCCTCGCGCCCGGCCCGGCCGGCACCGTCGGAGAACTGCAGGCCATCGATGGCGTCGACCATGCCACAGGCGTGGATCACGCGCACGGCGAGCTTTTCAAGGTCTGCGGGGATCCGCTCGAGTCGGGCTTCCTCACGGATGATCCGGAAGGAATTGCGATAGATCTCCTGACCATCGCGGATGTAGTCAATCATCAAGGTGCTCCGTCGGCAGGTCGAGCATGGCGCCTGCTTCATTCAAGGTAAGGTCGGTGGCGCGCAGGGCACCGAAACCTGGCTGGCGCGCATCACGCAGGTACAGGTCATAACGGCCCGGCGAACGGGCCAGCAAGGTGGCCGGGGCAACATGGGCCACGGCGCAGGAACGGGGGCAGCCGGACAGGTGCACGCTGGCCGGCACGCCAGGGCCCAGCAGCGCGGCCAGGACAACGGCGTCGGCCTTGGTCTCGGCAAGGGCCTTGGCGCAGCCGCTGGCACCGGTGCAGGCGCTGATACGCGCCAGGGGTTCATGGTCGTGGCACAGCAACCCCAGCGCAGACAGTTCGGCCAGGGCCTGATCGATGTGCTGCGCTTGCAGGTTGGTCAGCACCAGGCTTTGCCAAGGGCTAAGGCGCATGCTGGCATCGCCCAGTTCACGGGCAATACGTGCGGCGCCACGCAGCATCGCGGGGGTCAGGCGGCCTTGCGGCGGGGCAACGCCAAGGGCAACGCCCTGCGCCTGGGGCAACCTGCCCAACCACGAGGCGCGGTGCTGTTCACGCCGCCACGTGAGCACGGCGGCATCGCGGCGGATGTCCAGGCCGAGCCCAGCGACAAAATCAGCTGGCGGGTACACCTCAAGCAGCTGGCGCATGCGCGTCTGCGTCGGGGATGCCAGATAGAGGAAGCGCTCCAGCACGGCGCGCACCAGCATCAGGCCCTGCGCCAGCGGCACCGCACCGAGCGCCTGGCCCTCTGCCGGGCAACCTGCCAGGCCAAACGCCAGCCAGGTCTGCTGATCCAGGTGCAGGGGCGACAGCCACAGGTCATGGGGGTGTTCGAGCATCGCCAGGCGCTCGCCGGCATCCAGCTGCACAGCGAACTTGGCCGACAGCTGGTGAAAGCGCGGGGTGCCTTCCAACAGGTCGAGGATCTGCCCGGCCAGCGGCCGGGCGTCCAGCAGCATGAGCGGGTCATGCCCGGCCAGCGGGCTGAGCATCACGTTGCGCACATCGTCACCCGCGGCATCGCGTGGTCCCAGGCCGGCTGCGAGCAGTGCCTCGACCAAAGCGCGATGCTCGCTGCCAATGCCGCGAATCTGCAGGTTGCCACGGTTGGTGGCCTCGATCACGCCGCCAGCAAAACGCTCCGCCGCCGCCGCCACGGCTTCAGCCTGCTCGGCCAGCAGCAGGCCACCCGGCAGCTTGATGCGGCAGATACCGCCATCACGGGCACTGACAATGCGCCACAACCCCGGGCAGGCCGAGGGGCGGGGCGATACGTGGGGGGCATGGGCCTGCGTCAAAGGGGCATCCGGCAGTCTGTGAAAATGCGCTTGAGTGTAGAAGGCGCGGTATTATGCCTGCTTTGTCCGGCGGCATGAAAAGCCGGTGGTCGAGCATCCTCGGCGATTAAGTAGAATTTCAGGACCGCGTCGCCTTCTTCGCGGGCTCGCCCGCTTCCACAGGATCACTGCAGGCTGCACAGGCTGCCCTGTATCTGTAGGAGCGGGCTTGCCCGCGAAGGGGCGCGAAGCGGCCCCAAAAATGGCGGATCGAAATACATGACACCCTGGCTGACAGTAGTAGGCATCGGCGAAGACGGCTTCAGCGGCCTGGGCAAACAGGCCCGGCGCGCCCTGCTGGGCGCTGGCCGGGTCTTCGGCAGCCCGCGCCAGCTGGCCTTGCTGCCACGTTGCGTGACCGCTGAACAGTTGGCCTGGCCCAGCCCGTTCTCGCTGGCCCCGGTGCTGGCCCTTCGCGGCGAGCCGGTGTGCGTGCTGGCCAGCGGTGACCCTATGTTCTACGGCGTCGGTGCCAGCCTGGCGCGCCAGGTGCCTGCTGCAGAAATGCGCGTGCTGTCGATGCCCTCTTCCTGCGCCCTGGCCGCTGCCCGCCTGGGCTGGCCGCTGCAGGACCTGCAGGTGGTGTCGCTGGTGGCCCGCCCCCTGGCAGCGCTCAATGCCCACTTGTACAGCGGCATGCGCCTGCTGGTGCTGAGCAACGATGGCGACAGCCCGGCGGCAATTGCCGCGCAGCTGCGCGAGCAAGGCTTCGGCCCAAGCCGCCTGCAGGTGTTCGAGCACCTGGGGGGTGTGGACGAACGTGCACTGGCCGGCACCGCCCAGGACTGGCCGCACACCGGTATCGCGGCGCTCAACCTGGTCGCCATCGAATGCCTGGCTACGCCCGATGCGCCCCGCCTGCACCTGCTGGCCGGGCTGCCAGACGCCGCATACCGGCACGATGGCCAGTTGACCAAGCGCGATGTCCGCGCCATCACCCTGGCGCGCCTGGCACCGCAACCCGGCGAACTTTTGTGGGATGTCGGTGCGGGCTGCGGCTCGATCGGCATCGAATGGATGCGCGCCCACCCGGCATGCCGCGCCCTGGCCATCGAGGCCGACGAAGGCCGCCAGGGTTTGATCGAGCATAACCGCGATGCACTGGGTGTACCCGGCCTGCAACTGATTCGCGGCAAGGCGCCAGCGGCGCTGCAAGGCCTGGAACAACCGGATGCAATCTTCATCGGAGGCGGCGTTACCCGCGCAGGTGTACTGGACCTGTGCTGGGCAAGCCTGCGCCCCGGCGGCCGCCTGGTGGCCAACGCCGTCACCCTGCAAAGCGAACTGGCCCTGGCGCACTTTCGCGGACAGCACGGTGGTGAGCTGACCCGCATCCATGTCGCGCATGCCCAGCCCTTGGGTGCGTTCGACACTTGGCGCCAGGCGCTGCCGATCACCCTTCTCGAAGTACTGAAACCCGCCGATGCGTGAAGAAACCCGCGAACAGCCCGCACCTCTGCGCAGCGGCCTTACCACCGGCAGCTGCGCCACCGCCACCAGCCTGGCAGCGGCCAAGCTGCTGCTCACCGGGCAGCGTGACGATGCGGTGGACATCACCCTGCCCAAAGGCAAGGTCGTGCAGATGCGCCTGGAATTCTGCCGCCTGATCGGGGAGTGCGCCGAAGCCGGCACCCTCAAGGATGCGGGTGACGACCCGGACGTGACCCACGGTGCCCTGCTCTATAGCCAGGTGCGCCTGCTGGCGGAACCTGGCATTGGTTTTGTCGCTGGCAGCGGCGTGGGCACGGTGACCCGGCCGGGGCTGGTGCTGGCTGTGGGTGAACCGGCCATCAACCCGGTGCCTCGGCGCATGATCAGTGAACACCTGCAACACCTGGCCGACGCGTGCGGCTACCTTGGCGGCTTCGAGGTCACGGTCAATGTGCAAGGTGGTGAGCAACTGGCCCTGAAAACCATGAACCCGCGTCTGGGCATCCTCGGCGGGCTGTCGATCCTCGGCACCAGCGGCATCGTCCGGCCGTTCTCTTGCGCGGCCTACATTGCCTCGATTCATCAAGGCATCGACGTGGCCCACACCAATGGCTACACGCACATAGCCGCGTGCACCGGCAATGCCAGCGAAGACACTATGCGCCGCGTCTACGGTCTGCCGGAAATCGCCCTGATCGAAATGGGCGATTTCGTCGGCGCGGTGCTCAAGCACCTGCGCAAGGTACCGGTGCCGCGCCTGACCCTGTGCGGCGGCTTCGGCAAGATCAGCAAACTGGCCGCCGGGCACATGGACCTGCACAGCCGTCACTCCAGCATCGACTTGCCGCAACTGGCAGGTTGGGCCGCAGACATTGGCGCTGACGAGGCGTTGCAGGCTGCCATCAGCGGCGCCAACACCAGCCAGCAAGCGCTCGCCCTGGCTCATGCGGCTGGCATTGCCCTGGGTGACGCGGTGTGTGCCCACGCCCTGGCCTTCGCCCGTAGCGTCGTGCCGGCGCAGGTGCACGTGGAAGTGTTCGCCATCGACCGCCAAGGCGGCATCGTCGGCCAGGCGGGTGTGCAATGACGGCGCGCATCCTGTTGCTGGGGGGTGTCACTGAAGCCCTGGCTATCGCCCGCCGGCTCGGGCCTCGACATGTCTACAGCCTGGCCGGTATCGGCCGCGTGCCACAGGGCTTGCAATGCCAGGTACGGGTCGGCGGCTATGGCGGCGTCGAGGGCCTGACCCGTTACCTGCGCGAAGCGGGCATCACCCTGCTGATCGACGCCACCCATCCCTATGCCGCGCAAATCAGCCGCAATGCCGCCAGCGCCGCACGCAACGCCGGCATCCCGTGCTGGGCCTTGCGTCGCCCCGCCTGGCAGGCGCAAGCGGGGGACGACTGGCGTGAAGTCGAGGATTGGGCAGGGTTGATCGAAGCACTGAAGCCGTTCCGCAGGCCACTGTTCACGCTGGGGCGCGAGCCGCTGCAGCACCTGGACGAGATTCCGCCGGAGCAGTTCTGGACCTTGCGTGCGCTGGAGGCGTGCCCTGGCAACGAGCGCTGTGAAGTGATTGGCGCACGTGGGCCGTTCCATATCGAGGATGAGCGAGTGTTGTTCCAGCGCCGCCACATCGATGTGCTGATCAGCAAGAACAGCGGCAGTGTGGCGACCGAGCCGAAGCTGGAAGTGGCGCGGGAGCTTGGCGTGCCGGTGCTTGTCCTGAAACGTCCGACGCTGCCGGAGGTGGACAGGGCATTCGACTCACTGACGGATCTGGCCACAGCGCTCGCCCTTTAAGCGCTGCCCTTTCGCAACACAAAGGCACTCCTACAAGGATTTCAGACTTTTCTTCCAACTAACCCAGTGGCCCGTTGCCGATCTGCTGCCTTAAACTCGACGCCCCTCCCCCGGAAGGTTTCACCCATATGGAAATGCAATGGTGGATCTGGCTGGTCTTCGGCATCGCGCTGATCCTGCTTGAACTGGTCCTGCCAACGTTCTTCATACTCTGGTTCGGCATCGGCGCCGTGCTGGTCTCGCTTATCTCGCTCGCCGCACCCAGCCTGCAACTGGACATGCAGGTCCTGCTGTGGGTACTGCTGTCGTCGGCCACCACCGTGCTGTGGTTCAAAGTGTTCCGACGCAAGCAGCCGGATGTGCGCTGGACCGCCGACAGCGTGATCGGCGAAGTGGGCCTGCTGACCGCTCCCGTGTCGGAGTTCCAGAAAGGCCGCGTACGCTTCCAGAAGCCGATCCTCGGCAACGAAGAATGGACCTGCATCGCCGATAGCCAGATCGCCGCCGGCGAGCGGGTACGCCTGACCGCCATCGAGGGGAACACCGCCCGCGTTATCCGGGCCTGAATCCGCATTAAAAGGAATTTTGCAGCATGACCAGCCTCATCGTCGTCGGCGCCATCGCCCTGTTCGTCCTGATCACCGTGTTCAAGGGGGTGCGCATCGTGCCCCAGGGCGAGGAGTGGATCGTCGAACGCCTGGGTCGCTACCACAGCACCCTCAAGCCGGGCCTGAACATTGTCATCCCCTACATGGACGTGGTCGCCTACCGCCTGCCGACCAAGGACATCATCCTCGATGTGCAGCAGCAGGAAATCATCACCAAGGACAACGCGGTAATCGTCGCCAACGCCCTGTGTTTCGCCAAGGTAGTCGACCCGCAGAAAGCCTCGTATGGCGTGCAGGACTTCTCGTTCGCCGTCACCAGCCTGACCATGACCTCGCTGCGCGCCATCGTCGGTGCAATGGACCTCGACGAGGCGCTGTCCAGCCGCGAGCAGATCAAGGCCCGCCTGCGCGATGCAATGTCCGAGCAGACCGAAGACTGGGGCGTGACGGTGCGCTCGGTGGAGATTCAAGACATCAAACCTTCGGAAAACATGCAACTGGCCATGGAACGCCAGGCCGCGGCCGAACGTGAGCGCAAGGCCGACGTTACCCGCGCCGAAGGGGCCAAGCAGGCGGCGATCCTCGAAGCAGAGGCGCGCCTGCAGGCGGCCAGGCTGGATGCCGAGGCACAGATCAGCCTGGCCGAGGCATCGGCGCGGGCGATTTCGCTGGTGAAGGAAGCGGTGGGCAACGAGACCGTACCGGCCATGTACCTGCTGGGCGAGCGCTATGTGGGCGCGATGGAGAACCTGGCGGGCAGCAGCAATGCCAAGGTGGTGGTGTTACCCGCGGATCTGCAGGAGACCGTGCGTGGTTTGATGGGGCGTGGCAAGGTTTGAGCATGCCAGGGGCTGCTGCGCAGCCCCGATACCCGGCCCCTGCGTCACTTCACCGCACCCCGGCATTTTTACCTATACTCCGCCGTACAATAGCCACCACGATTCCTGACCGGATCTCTCCATGCCCCCACGTCGGCACATTGCCTGGATAGCCTGCCTTGCAGTGCTGTTCAACCTGCTGGCCATGCCGCTGTCTTCTGCTGCGCCCAAGGGCACGGCCGAGCAGCTGCTGTGGGGGGCTTTCTGTTCCAGCATGGCCAACAAGGCCAACGTCGACGTTCAGGCCCTGGCCAAGATCGACCTCGGCCCGCAAAGTGACGACAGCGTCGGCATGATGAACTGCTGGTGCTGCTCCGGTGCTGTGCCGCTGCTGGCCCTGCCCGGCTACCCGCCACAGTTGCACAACCCGCCGACACTGCTCAGCGGGCTGCTGCCGCCACCTGCCAAGTACACACCCACGCCCCGCCAGCTCTGGCCTGGGCTAAACCCTCGTGCCTCTCCACTAGCCTGAGTTCATCATGCTGTCTGCCTGAACCAGAACGGAAACGGAGATTCACCATGCTCAAGCACGCCCTCGTCATGGCCGCCCTGCTGCTGCCTGGCGCCTTTGCCAATGCCCACGAATACAGCGTGGGTGACCTGCACATTGCCCACCCGTGGTCGCTGCAGTTGCCACCCAACGCGCCTAACGTCGCCGCGTATTTCGTGGTACACAACAATGGCCAGGCTGATGACCGCCTGCTCAGCGTCGACAGCCCCATCAGCGATGACGCGCAACTGCACGAGCATGCCATGAGCGCCACTGGCGCCATGAAGATGCAACAGGTGCCCAGCGTGGTAGTGCCTGCCGGCAAGGACCTGACCTTCGCCCCTGGCGCCTACCACGTGATGCTGATGCAGCCCAAGGACCGCAGCCTGCTCAGCGACGGCAAACGCTTCCCGTTGACCCTGCACTTCGAAAAGGCCGGCGACATCACCGTCGAAGTGGCCGTGCAGAAGCAGGCGCCTGCGGACCAGCCGCAAGCCCACGAACACGCGCACTGATACCTGCTGACAGGCACGCGCCATGAGCCTGCCGCGCCACAGCATCGGCCGTACCACCCGCCCTGACCTCAGGCGCGCCGGTGGCGGATGGCTGAGCCTGTTCGCCATGTGGATGATCTTCATCGGCCCGCTGATTTCCCAGTCGATGCCGATGGACCACCACGCGGGCATGAACATGCCGATGGACATGCCGATGGCGGCTGCCCATCAGCATGGCGGCGACGCCCATCACGGCCACGGCGGCGATGGCCAGTTGCATGTGATGTGGGAAAAGTGCGGTTACTGCAGCCTGTTGTTCAACTGCCCGGCCCTGCCCCAGGCCCTCAGCCCGCTCAGCGCCGGCAGCATCGTCCCCACCACCCACCTGCTTGCGCCAACGCACCAGGGCCATGCCCGGCAGGCTGTATTCCCTGGTGCGCGCAGCCGCGCCCCGCCTTCTTCGATCAACGTCTGAAACCACATCTTGCGCACGAAGCCAGGAGGCTTCGCGCTGACTCATGACTGATCGACTGGAATCATTATGTCAGGCTGCACCCCTGTTTTTGCCTTGTCCCTGCGTGGGACCATCGCCGCCCTGTGCGGCTCGCTGCTCGCGCCCATGGCCCTGGCCGCCGACCCTGGCCATGAAGACCATGTGCACGACGCACCCGAGTTGAGCCCGACGGTGATCACCGCCGTGGCCCCGAGTTCGCCGCTGACTGTGGTCACCAACCCGAAAGACCCGCGCCAGCCAGTGCCGGCCAGCGACGGCGCCGACTACCTGAAGACCATCCCCGGCTTCTCGGCAATCCGTGCTGGCGGTACCAACGGCGACCCGGTATTGCGCGGCATGTTCGGCTCGCGCCTGAACATCCTCACCAACGGCGGCTTGATGCTTGGAGCATGCCCCAATCGCATGGACGCGCCCACGTCCTATATCTCGCCAGAAACCTACGACCGCCTGACCGTGATCAAAGGCCCGCAGAGCGTCATCTGGGGGCCCGGCGGCTCGGCCGGCACCATCCTCTTCGAGCGCGAACCGGAGAAATTCGGCACCCTCGGCAGCCGCGTCAACGCAAGCCTGCTGGCCGGCTCCAACGGCCGCTTCGACAAGGTGCTGGATGCCGCGGCCGGCAACAGTCAGGGCTATGCCCGCTTCGTCGGCAACCAGTCACGCTCGGACGACTACCACGACGGCAACGACAACACCGTGCCGTCGCGCTGGGAAAAGTGGAACGGTGATGTCGCCCTCGGCTGGACACCCGACCAGGACACCTTGCTGGAACTGACTGCCGGCAAGGGTGACGGCGAAGCCCGCTACGCCGGGCGCGGCATGGACGGCTCGCAGTTCAAGCGCGAAAGCCTGGGCCTGCGCTTTGAAAAGTCCAACCTCGGCGAGGTGCTCGACAAGGTCGAGGCGCAGGTCTACTACAACTACGCCGACCATGTGATGGACAACTACAGCCTGCGCACGCCGTCGGGTAGCGGCATGATGGGCATGCCGATGGTCAGCAACGTCGACCGCCGCACCATGGGTGCACGCATCAAAGCCACCTGGCGCTGGGCCGACGTGCAGCTGATCAGCGGGATTGACGCGCAAACCAACGAACATCGCCAGCGTGGCGGTATGGGTGTGGACGCACACAAGGGCCAGGCCTGGACCAAGGACGCCGACTTCCACAACTACGGCGCCTTCAGCGAACTGACCTGGTACGTCAGCGGTGAGGACCGCTTGATTACCGGCGCCCGCCTGGACCGCGCCTCGGCGCGTGACTTCCGCAAAACCAGCGCCACCGAAGGCGACACCCGTGCCGACACCTTGCCGAGCGGTTTCATCCGCTACGAGCACGACCTGGCAGCCATCCCGGCCACCACCTACATCGGCCTCGGCCACGCCCAGCGCTTCCCCGACTACTGGGAGCTGTTCTCACCCAAGCTGGCATCCGCCGGGGCAGCCAACGCCTTCGACGGCATCAAGCCAGAGAAAACCACCCAGCTCGACTTCGGCATCCAGTACCGCACCGAGCGCCTGGAGGCCTGGGCTTCGGGCTATGTCGGGCAGATTCGCGACTACATCCTGTTCGACTACCGCACCGGCATGATGGGCATGAGCACCTCCCAGGCGCAGAACATCGACGCCCGCATCATGGGCGGCGAACTGGGCGCCGCCTACCAGCTGACTAACAACTGGAAGGCCGACGCTACACTTGCCTACGCTTGGGGCAAGAACAGCAGTGACGGCAAGGCGCTACCTCAAATGCCTCCCCTGGAAAGCCGCCTGGGCCTGACCTACAGCCGCGACGTGTGGAGCGTCGGCGCACTGTGGCGGCTGGTGGCGGCGCAGAACCGCATTGCCGAAAACCAAGGGAACGTCGTCGGCAAGGACTACGACAAGAGCGCCGGCTTCGGCGTGTTCTCCCTGAACGGCGCCTACAAGGTGAACAACAACCTCAAGCTCAGCGCAGGGGTCGACAACCTGTTCGACAAAACCTACGCCGAGCACTTGAACCTGGCCGGGAACGCCGGGTTCGGCTACCCGGCTACAGATCCACAACCGGTCAACGAGCCAGGCAGGACCTTCTGGACCAAGGTCGACTTCAGCTTCTGACAACAACGGGCGCAGCTTCGGTTGCGCCCTTCAGCTGGTCAAAAAGGAGGTTCCCATGAGAGGAACACGCGTCTCTTTCTATAACCTGGCCTGGCGTTGGCATTTTTATGCGGGGCTGTTCGTGGCCCCATTCATGATCCTGTTGGCAATCACCGGGATCATCTACTTGTTCAAGCCCCAGCTCGACCCGCTGCTGTACCGCGACCTGATGGTGGTCGAGGCCGGCCAGCACCGGCAGGGTGCAGACACGATGCTGGCTGAAGTGCGCCAGGCCTACCCAAAGGGCCACATCGCCCAGTACTTGCCGCCACTGAACGCCGAGCGCAGTGCGCAGTTCGTGGTGCATGACGGCGGGCGCGAACTGAACGTGTTCGTCGACCCATACAGCGGCAAGGTCCTCGGCGAACAGGACGGCAAGCAGAACCTGCAGGCCATCGCCCGCGCCCTGCATGGCGAGCTGATGGTCGGCACGGTCGGTGACCGGCTGGTGGAACTGGCAGCGGGCTGGGGCATCGTGCTGGTGGTATCGGGCCTGTACCTGTGGTGGCCGCGCGGGCGCAGTGGCGCTGGCGTGCTTTGGCCGCGGCTGTCGGCGCGCGGCCGGCTGTTCTGGCGAGACCTGCACGCGGTAACCGGTTTCTGGGGTTCGGCCTTGCTGTTGTTGATGCTGGTCAGCGGCATGACCTGGACCGGCTTGTGGGGCAAGCAGTACGCTGATTTGTGGAACCGCTTCCCGGCAGCCATGTGGAACGACGTGCCCAAGTCGGACCAGCAGGCGCGTGAGTTGAACAGCGCACACCGCCAGACCGTGCCCTGGGCCATGGAAAACACGCCGATGCCACAGTCCGGTGCACACGCCGAGCACGCCGGGCACCACATGATGTCGGACATGCCCGCAGCGCCCCAGGTGAGCGTGCAGCAGGTCGAAGACATTGCCACTTCGCGTCAGGTCGAGCCGGGCTACAGCATTACCCTGCCCTCCACTGCCGACGGGGTGTTCACCATTGCCGTGTTCGCCGACGACCCGCGCAACGACGCCACCCTGCATGTCGACCAATACACCGGCAAGGTTCTGGCCGATGTGCGCTGGCACGACTACAGCCCGGTCGCCCGCGCCACCGAGCTGGGCGTGATGCTGCACGAAGGCAAGATGTTCGGGGCGCTGAACCAGATCATCATCCTGCTGGTGTGCCTGATGATTCTGCTGGGGTCGGTGAGCGGGCTGGTGATGTGGTGGAAGCGCCGGCCTGAAGGCGGCCTGGGCGTACCGCCTTTGCGTCATGACCTGCCACGCTGGAAGGCGGCGGTGGCCGTGATGCTGGTGCTGGGGGTGATGTTCCCGCTGGTGGGGGTGTCGATGGTGGTGATGTGGGGAGTGGATAGTTTGGTGGTGAGGCGCCGCCGGGTCTTGGCCAGCGCTTGAGCCTTGTGT
>NZ_JBAMDI010000049.1:0-74411 GCF_036961695.1 Pseudomonas sp. CGJS7
ACTCGTCTTGCCCGTTACAACGACCATATGGCCAAAGCCCGCGCCCTGGAAAGTACAGGGGGGGCGCAATGAGCACTTCTCTGACTATGGCCCTTCCCGAAGATATCCTCGCTGTTCCTAAACAGACTGATGCCGGTATTCCAGTCGATGCCATCACTTGCGCGGTAGAGCGTGCGAACGCTGTTCTGCTGCTGCTAGAAGATCAGTTCGAATGTGACGCCCCTCGCTTGGCAAACTGCGTGATCGCCGCTGCCCTGTGGGACGTACGCGGGACGCTGGGGCTGATTCGCACCTTGGTGATTCATGCTGACGAATCTAGCCGTCGCTCGGTATCTGGAGGTGCGCAATGAAGGCCTCTTTGGTGATCAACACCGCCGGCGGCGCCACCTTTGCCAATTGCAACTCGCAGGGTTCACCGCTGTTCCGTGTTAATGCCGGCGTTTCTTGTGAGGAAGCGCTTGAGCAAGCCTCTCTTCTGATGGACTGCATAAATAAGCTCACTCTACGAGGCGGGATGGAAAATGAGAATGGTACGGTAGTTTGGGCTGCTCATTATCTCGGGGAAATGGCTAAAGCCCTCATCGATGACGTCGCCACAGGGCTTCAAGCTGCCCAAGGCGGTGGCGCATGAGCGGAACAAAAGTCAACAGCCGTCGCCCTACCTTTGCACAGGTCAAAGCTGAGGCGCTGCGTCAGATCGACCGAGTGCTCTCGCACTGGCTGCCGAACGGAAAGCGTGTAGACGGTGGTAAGGAATACACCGCACCAAACCCGACCAGAAATGACAAGCACGCTGGCTCTCTGAAGATTAGCCTGACGAAGGGCACGTGGGCTGACTTTGCAACGGGTGACAAAGGCGGCGATCTGATCGACCTAGTGCGCTATCTCGAAAGCTCGTCTGACTTTGATGCATGCCAGAAGCTGGTCGAGTTTCTGCGTATTGATCCTCGTACCGCGATCCCGGCTCAGCCGGTTAAAAAGCCAGCAACTGCTGAATGGCAGGCGGTATTACCGATCCCCGCTGAGGCGATGACCAAATGCCCAAGCAAGCACCGACAGCATGGGGCTCCGTCGAAAGTTTGGTGTTACCGCAATGGCCAAGGCGAGCCCTTGATGGTTCTCTATCGATTCGATGTCGCCGGTAGTCCAGAAGAACCCGCCAAGAAGGTATTTACGCCGCTCACGTGGTGCATGCGTGGCGCGCAGGGTCCGGCTCAATGGCGCTGGCAGGGGCTAGCTGGGCCACGACCATTGTTACGCCTGGACGAGCTGGATAAGAAGCCAGACGCTCCAGTGATTCTGTGCGAGGGCGAGAAGGCCGCTGATGCAGCGCAGGTGCTTCTGCCCAGTCACGTGGCCACCTGCTGGCCAAACGGCTCCAACTCTTGGCACAAGGCGGACTTCACCCCGTTGCAGGGACGTGAGGTGCTCTTGTGGCCCGATAACGACGACAGCGGCGCCAAATGCATGCAGGCGATAGCCACCAAGCTGGCGGAAATTGGTTGTGTAGTTCAAACCATCGAGCTAGCGGTGTTTAAGCGCAAGCCTGTGCTCAAGGGCGAAACACCGAGCTTCACCAAAGGCGGCCGATGGGGTGACGGTGATGACGCCGCCGACGCACTGGAGAAAGGGTGGACTGCTGCGCATTTCGCATTGCTTGCTAGCACTGGAGAGCTGGTCGGCGGCTCGAACCAGAGCGCTCAATCGGTTGAGGAATTGGTTGATGCGAGGCCAAGCAAAGCAGAGAAAGTGAAGTCTCGCCATAGTCGGGAACTACTCCCGACTGGCTTCCGCTTGACAGAAGAAGGCGTGTTCTACGCCACTGAAGATGGTGAGGCACGTCCCGTATGTTCGCCCCTTGAGATTCTCGCGCGCACCCGCGACGAGAAGGGACACAACTGGGGACTTCTGGTCGAGTTCGACGACCCCGACGGTGAAAAGAAGCGTTGGAACATCCCGGCGCGCACTATGACCGGCGATTTCGGCAAAGACGTGTTGGGTCCACTGGTCGACATGGGGCTGCGCCTGGCCGGCTCTAGGTCAGGCAGGCATGCGCGTAACGACCTGCAGAGCTATCTGCAGGGTTTTGATAGCTCGCAGCGCGCACGACTGGTTACCCGTTTGGGCTGGCACAACAACGCATTCCTGCTGCCTGATCGTCAGATCGGTCAGCATGGCGAGCACCTGCATTTCTATGACGCTGGAGCCCAACTCCCGCCAATCAACGAGGCGGGCACCCTAGAGCAGTGGCAGAGCCAGATCGGCGCTCTCTGTGTCGGTAATCATCGCTTGGCGTTTGTGGTCAGCACGGCCTTTGCCGGCCCCTTGCTTCATCTGCTGGGACACGAGTCCGGCGGTTTTCACCTTTATGGTGACAGTTCCGGTGGGAAGACCACGCACTTGCAGGTAGCCGCGTCGGTTTACGGCGGACCACGTTTGGTACGGTCATGGAGGTCGACCGACAACGCGCTTGAGTCAATCGCTGCAGCGCACTCTGATGGACTGTTGATCTTGGATGAAATCGGCATGTGCGACGCTCGCATTATCGGCGAGACCGTCTACATGCTCGGCAACGGCACCGGTAAAGCCCGGGCGAATGATCGAGGACAAGCAGGCCGTACCGTACAGGAATGGCGCCTGCTGTTTCTTTCGACCGGTGAGAAGACGCTGGCGCAACACATGGCTGAAGCCAACAAAGAGCTCAAGGCTGGCATGGAGGTTCGCATGCTGGCGGTACCGGCGAACGCCAGCAAAGGGTTAGGGATGTTCGACACCCTGTGTGGATTTGAAGATGCCGCGACGCTCTCCGATGCACTCAAGCTGCGGGTGAGCAAGTTCTACGGCACGCCGCTCACAGCATTCCTGGAGGCCCTTTGCGCTCCCGGCAAGCTTCCCGGTCTGGTTAGCATCATGCGTCGTACTGTCGAGCAGTTCATCGCACAGAACCTTCCGGCGTCTGCAAGTGGGCAGGTCCAGCGTGCTGCTCTGCGCTTCGGCCTGGCCGGCGCAGCGGGCGAGCTCGCCACTGCTTTGGGCGTGACCGGCTGGCCTGACGGCGCTGCACTCACGGCAGCTCGCGTTTGTCTGCACGCCTGGCTGGCGGAGCGCGGCGGTGCTGGGAACATGGAGGGGGAAGCCATCATGGCTCGCCTGCGACAAATCATAGAGCGCTTCGGTGAGAGCCGGTTCACACGGTGGGAGTCCATCGCCGCGAAGATTGATGAGCATGGCCCTCGCACAATCGACCGTTTGGGCTTCCGCAAAACAATGGAGCACGGCATGGGCGACACCATGCATACGACCATCACGTATTACGTGCTCCCGGAGGCGTGGCGATCTGAGGTGTTCCGGGGAATGAACATCACGGCCGTTAATCGCGAGCTGATAGAGCGAGGTGTTCTACAGAGCGGTAAGGATGGAAAGGCGTCCTGCACTGTGAGGCTGCCTGGCATGGGAATGCAGCGCTGTTATGTGGTGCTCAGTGAGCCGAGCACCGAGAGTCCGCTGGCTGAGACGGCGGCTGCCTAAAAGCAGCCCTTGCACGTGAGGCATACGCCGGCGTGTCCGGCCTCGCCAGCCACTTACCCCACACCTCAACTCTAGGAAAACAGATCAATGAAAAGCCTCGAACAACTGAACACTGAACGCAGTCAACACCAAGCGGCCCTCCATGAACTAGAACAGCAAATCACCCAATGGGAAGTGCATTTGGAGGACCCAGATTTCGCTGAATCGCCGAACGGACAGAGCCTTAAGATTCCTCTCCAAGAAGCGAGATCGAAAGTCGATAACGTCGAGTATAAAATTTCGGTTATCGATCAGGAAATTGCATGGTTCGATCGGAAAGCTAACAGCTCCGCATTGATGGCTGACTACAAGGAAACCATGAGCAACTGGGCAACCGATAAGGCGGACCTAGAGGGTAAACGGAGGGTTCTGAATACTCGGCTGGCGGAAACCAAGAGCCAGTCCGAGAAGCTCATCGCTGATGCTCGTCAGGCTGAAGAAGAGGCCGCACGGGCCTATGCTCAAGCCGTTGCTTGGAGCGATGATGAGGGCGAGAAAAAGGCCGCTGATGACGCGCAGAAGGCTGCCAAAGCTTTGAGTTCAGCGATGGAGCATCAGCGGCGCCAAGGTTTGCTGATCACTGCCATGGAGCAGGAAATCGAAACGATCGACGCGCATATCAAAGAGGCTGCAGACGAAGTCCTGAAGGCCGAACGCTCTGCAGTAGTAATAGCTTTGGAACGCTTGGAAGAGCAGTGGGATGCGTCGGTTAAGGAACTTCTTGATCTGGGCGCCAAGCTATATGCAGCGAAACGCTATATGGGGCGCGAGCAGATGGCATTTCATCGTTTCTATGTTGGTAGTCAACTAGAGAGCTTTAAAAGTTGGGAGGAAAGTGACTTGGCTGGTATGAGTTATCGTTACTCTCCTGCCGAAATTATCGATATAAATATTCCGAGTCTCGATCCGTTAGTTGAGAGCTTTTGAATAATATGTGTCCGAAATGGTTAGTTGTGATTGGTGCGTATTTACACTGACCAAGGGTGCCCGTCAGTAGGTGTCGTCAATCTCCTTGGTAATTAGGTTTGGGTGATGCGGAAGATGTAAGCGACTGGATATCTGGGACATCGATTACGACTTAAGCCGTGCAGAAATTATTGATCTCTGTACTGGCTTAAGTCGTATGCTTGTGTGGTCTTTATAGAATTACAGTCTGAATCCGATGTCACGATTTTCTTCGTCGTGCCGAGCGCGCTCAATTGCACGTAGAAGAGAGTGTCGAGTCTGGACTGCCCATCGACGTACAGCAGGGTTAGTAATAATTTTGGCTAGAGCTTCTAGTCGTTCAACTATAGGGTTTAATTTATTAGCATAGGAGCCCCACCAGCTACCTGTTGTGAGTCGGGAGATAAGGGGTGTCAATTCCTCGGCATTGCTAATGTGTCGCTCAAGAAATATAACGAACTTTGAGTTCCAATGTCCGGTTGACTCGTTATCTTCAAAGATTTTAATCCAGCTCAATATCACAGGTAGTCTTTGGCTTTTATCCTCCAGCATCCATGGTTCGATGATGGCTAAGGGCATATAGTCTAATACCCCTCCTTCAGCAGGGTTTCCTATATCTGTTCCATATAATGTCGCAAGTCTGTGTTTCTTTTTAGGGGATAGTTTTAAGCGTTCTGTATATTCCATCCAAACGATCTCAGGGTGGGCGTCAATCATTTTTTTCAATATGTCTCGTGCATATTCACGGAAGGAAAGCTGAACGCTGTAGTCCGGTATATCAATCATTGATGTAATGAACTGGGTCAGGTCTCGTCCAAAGTTGGGATCAAGGAAGTCATCCTCGAATAGTTTTTTGGTGAGCTCTTTCCAATGGTACGCGTCCATGTGCCCAAACTGTTCTTTCAGTAAAAGGTTAGGGTTGATGACTGCGGATTTAATAAGGAGCGCTTCTGTAGCTGCAAGTTTTTTATTGTTGTGCAGGAAATAAGTAAGGAAGTCTACGGCTGCCCAAGCCCCTTCCGCTCCTGAAGCGATTAGCACATCAATAAGCTCAGTGATTAGTTTGCTGGATACACTCTTCATCTCCGCCACATGACCAAGTGAATTGGCGCTCCAGGGTGACATGTCGCCTACACGCAGACGATCGATCAGTAAGCCGAAAAGCCTATCGTCCACTCCAACGGAGGAAATCAGGTCGGCAGTGTAGGGTGAAAGTTCTTTTCTGCTTAAAATTATTTCGAGTTGCAGGCGGGCTACTTCTCCATTGACTTTATTGATGCCATAGAGAATGCTACGAAGCATTGAAGCTGTAGTGTGAAGCCCATTTTCATCTCCCAAAAAACCAAGGGTGTATGCAACGAGGTTGTGGGGGTCTGTTACATGCATTGCAATTCGAGTCAATGTGGAGCCGGCGTTATGGTAAGTGTCTTCAGTAAATGCCTTTACTGTTGACTCGAAGTAAGCGCTCTCCATGGGCGAGGTTGTAATTAAGCTTTCAATCATTCTGTCGGCGTAATAGTAATCGTTTTCACCGTCTTCTTTGTAAGGAACATCTGGGTCATGAAGTTCAACTCGCCAGCCGGCGCTATATATTAAAATTCGTTCCAGGTGTTCGCTGGGCATCAGGTCGTCGTAAAGGGTGCGTAGCCGATTTATATATTCTTGTGGGGCGGACTTTCGATCAAAGTATAGCCAGTCACTAACGGCGGATAGCCCACGATGCCAGCGCGGATGAGCCGCTCGGATGCCGTTAATTGTTTCCAATATATCTTCGTAAATTGCCGGGATACTAAACAACCCGCGAAGGTGATTGCCGATATGGTTGATTGCTGTGGCTTGGAGAGGGTCTTTGTTGTTAAGTGCAATATCTTTTAAGCGAACTAGAGCAGAGCGGTAGTAATCGAATATTTCACCGTAAGTCTTCGGCTGCCAGTCAGAAAGTGGCTCTGATGTCCCGATTCGCTCTTGTCCACCCGATCTTGAGAAATGATCGGTATACAGCATGTTTTCCAGAGCATCAACACATATACTTCGTATTCTCAAGTCCTCACTTAGTAGGGCGTTGTCTAAAAGCGCTAATTTGCAAGGTGGCTCAGCCTCAGTGCCAGAGAGGTGTAGTTTGTAAAGCGATTTGAACTGGCCGCTTGAATTGTTGCCCCAGCTTTCATTTTCGGCTGCACCTAGTTTAAGCAGCAATGCTGCAGCGTCTGTAAAAGTTTCCTTTCTGAATGCCAGCTTCTCAAGCGCCCAGACTGTGTGGCGTCGCCCTGAACTGAAGTCCAACAATTCATCTAGCGTTTGGTCTCCAAGTAAGTTGTTCAAATGCTCCATGACTCGGTCGGGAGCAAGGTGAACGAATCGGTCTAGCAACATTGAGCCATGTTCTGTATTAAGATCGCTTTGAGTTGGCAGAAGTTCGCCGAGAAGTCGTTCTGCTGCGCTATTTACCTCTGTTGACCACGAAACCCAGCGCAAACGTCCAGCAAGGCGAAGTTGAAGTGTTGGGCTTATTTCACGAAACAGACGCTCAAGAGTTCCTCTAGGCATTGATGCTAACCAACCATTAGCAAGTCGCATCGCAAGTGGAATGGGTTGCACATGTGCATAGTCTCCTAGGCGCCCCACAATACCCCTGTCCCGAAAGCTGCTTAACAAGCGAAACATAGTTTGGGGTTTCATGTCGATGAACTCGGAAGCTTCATTGAGCTCTTTGCTTGGCTCATTTTCGACGCCGAGGGCAGTAAAGAGACTTAGAGTTTGAAGCGCAAATAATGCATCCTGATCTTGTTGCTTTTCTCCCCATACGATGCGATCGACAAGCGCTTCAGCAGATGATAATTGCTCGTCTCCGTTTCTGGCGGCATGAGCAGCCAGGACCGCCATACTTGGAAATCCTTGGGCTAGTTCGCGCACAAAATGGTTATCGCTTAATGTGCTCTCGCCTGAAATGTCACTGGCTATACCTTCTATCAGTTCGTCTGATGCTTTTTTTAATTCAATTACTAAGTTTCTGTCGAGCGAGTCAGATTTGGTTTCTACACCTATTGTTAGTAGGATGCTATTAGCTTTCCCACGGCCCATTGCCTCCCAAAGTCGAGTATGGACTTCATCAGGGCAATCATCGACGATTAGAATGCACGGGGATCCTGATAAGGCAATCTCCCGTGCAATGTTGACGATAATGTGCTTTACATCATCATAGAATACATGAACGATTTGCCTGGGGTCGAGATAGTCTCCAGATCTTTCACTACCAAATAAAGCATGTGCGAGTCTTGTCTTGCCGTAGCCAGAAGGGCCTATAATACGAATCGTTCGGCCATAGGCTTTGAAGAACTCCTCTAGAGATGTCCGTAAGGTCTCGACACTTTGAAGGTCTTCCAGATCTTCTCGGTCTTTCTTCCATGCGCGAATAGGAGCTCCGCGCATTAAAAGGCGTTTCTCTCCAATGCATTGGAATTTCGTTTCAGTGATATTAGGGTGCAATGACCATTCGTCATAGTTTCGAAAACCGTGTAGGTGTATCTCGCTCAGCGTTGAGTTAAGCCACAACGCCACAGAGGGGTGAGTAGTTGTCCATGTAGCAAGTTTATTCGCATCGATAATGTCAATGGCGGAAAGTTTAGAAGGGTCTCCACCTGCTTCACGGATACCTTGCTTCACCGCTTCGATGCGACGTGTAACTTTCACTCCTACGACAGGGCTTCCAGTGATTACTATATACGCGCCCTCGTTTTTTATCGTCTCGGCTAGCGCCTCGTTAATTTCCCTCGTCTTACCTTTTCCTTGAGATGCTTTCGTCCAAGTTTCTTCTTTGAGGCTGGAAGGGGAGGGGGCGCTTTTCTTGCACTGAAAAATTGTATAGCGGTGTGGGATGAAGTCTGTTTTTAATGGTCCATCAGACCATGAAACGCGACCATCTTCCCCGCCATCGGCGATGGTTATCTGGGCCGGTGCTGTGCCAGACCCAAGGGGGATCCCATTTTTTTTAAGTTCAGCACTTATGAGCCTCCGTAGTAAATCTACTAATTCAAAATCCTTGAGCCTAATAATTTGATCCGCTGTAGCTTCGAAAATCTTCATAGACTTATCCCCTCTCCTTGATCAAAGTATGTTTTTGCTTTACGCCTACTATAATATTGTTGGCAGCTATAGATTGGCGGAGTAATTAGAGTTGGCCAGGTAACGATTTCGGCCTAAAGGCTTTTCGAGGTAATCCCTTACCCTTGCCTGATCTGGGTACGGAAAAAGGGGCCTGACGAGCCCTCTGAACACGTTTTAGATTGCAGTTGTGGTGGTGTGGTTTACCAACATCCATATGCTCTGCGACGCTAAAAGCGTGCCGTTGCATTTATTTCTCTCCGGCGGGTAAACCGATGAAATCGACTATGCCCAGCCAATGCTAGTTGATGACTGCATCCCAGCAAGCCAGCGGGGCCGCCATTGCAAGCGTTCCAAATCGTTGCTTGCAGAAAATGATTACCCCGCTGAGGCCTTCTGCCGGTGCTGCGACCAATATCGAGTCAAACCCATCATAACGGTGCACTCCATCAATCCTAAGCCCTGGCTCAGGTTACCGAAATTTTTAGCTGTACAATTATCGACAGCGCAACTTCATCCAGCGGCAGGTTCGCTGGCTGAACATAGGACCGCCTCATTGTCTGAGCTTCAATAGCTTACAAGAAGCTACGGCGTGATGGTCTAGAGAGCTTGCTCCATGCGCCGTCTTCGGCTCTTTCATCCAGATAGAGCCTAGCCTACGTCTTATCGCGTCGAGCCGATCAATGGTCAGACTTTCGGAGAGAGGCGCACGAAGCTCACTTACATTTGTGTCCGGGGCATTCCGTTCCCCAGCCTTCCATTTAGGCCTTCATTCGAATGTAAATGTGGAGAACCTCGCCAGAGGGCACCTCTTTCACTTCGATGTAGGGCACGTCGCGCACCAGCGTGCTCAATTTGGCAAAGCCATAGTTTCGTGGATCAAACGAGGTGTGGTTTTTTTGGATGTAGCTACCCACTGCCGACAGCGGCGCGAAACCGTTCTCGCGCGCTTTGGCCTCGATAGCTTGGGTCAGAATTTCCTTGAGGTCAGGCAGGTCTTCGATGGCCACTGGCGCCGCATTCTGGGCTGGCTTTTTGAGCACTTCGAAGAACACGAACTTTTCGCAGGCGGCTCTGAAAGCTTCAGGAGCCTTACGTTCGCCAAGTCCGTACACATGCTTGCCGGCCTCTCGTAAACGTGTGGCAAGCCGTGTGAAGTCGCTGTCACTCGAAACGATGCAGAACCCATCCACGTTTCCGGCATATAGCAAATCCATGGCATCAATGATGAACGCCGAATCTGTCGAATTCTTGCCCTGGGTGTAGGCGAACTGTTGAATAGGTTGGATCGCATGTTTGTGCAGGTGGTTTTTCCAACCCGACAGGTTGGAGGTGGTCCAGTCGCCATACGCGCGCTTGACGGTAGCAGTCCCTAGGGTTGCTACCTCCTGCAAAAGCTCTTGGACCACGGACGAACTGGCGTTGTCAGCGTCGATAAGCACAGCCAAGCGAAGACTTTCAGACAGACTCATGGAAAGAGGTCCTTTTCAATTAGTCAAGCAGTGAGCCCGCTTTACTGCTGCGAGCGTTATGGCACATGGCTGGACGATCGTGTCCTTGATGCGCGTTTGAGCATTTTACCTGCTCGATCCTGGGCGCCGTGGATTGTGCCCCTCCTACGGCATGGGCCTCACGTTCGACAGCAGGGGGTGGGTGTGCATGGGGCAATTCCAGTGCAAAGATGGATCCAATGAACACTACTGATGTCGCTATGCCAGTGCAACCTCGAATGCATGCCGGACCGTCGCTTGGTCAACGGCCAAATAAGGCTTGCTGTGATCAAGACTGGAATGGCCAAGAATAGTCTGCACCGTCTCAACATCTCCTGTTGCCGCCAGCACCTTGGCCGCCAGGGAGCGCCTGCCGCTTTGAGAAGATCCCAGCTTGATACCTGCCTGCCGGTAAAGCCTGCTGATGGTCTGCTGCAGCGAATCACAAGCCCGGTACACCTTTGGTCCCCCCTCCAGTTCACGGTGCTTGAACGCCAGTTCAAAGGCATGGCCCTTGTGTGTAGTGACCAGTTTCGAATTTGGGCGTAGACCTCGGTATTCGTCAGTACCGGAAAGCGCCCAGCGGCGCCGCAAGCGGATTGTGATCCACGCTTCCAAGGCGGCGACGCATCCTGGATGGGTCAGGTACACGTTGCGCGGTCGGCAGCCCTTTGTGATGGCTGCGCGCAGATACACCTCGGGTTTAATAGCCCCGCTGGGATACAGCACGTCTGCGACTTCCAGCAAGGCCAGCTCGGTAACGCGAACGCCAGTCGTGTGTGTTAGCCATATAAGCATCACGTCGCGCTCTGGTAGGCGGCCAGTCACGGATGCTACGCGGATCAGGTGCTTGAACTGTTCTGGGCGAAGGGATGTTGCTCGGCGGATGGGTGTAGTCATGGGGTTCTCTGTCAGGATTGGTGACGAATCGCTAACGATCCTGAGAGAGTTGGTAGGCGGCCTCCTGTACAGCTTACAGGCCGACATGCCGTGGTGTTAACGGCAAATAGAATGGTAACGACCTATTGTCAGTGCTCAGCAATAGAACCTCATTATCGGTGGTTACACCGATCCGACCGCTACACTGCAAGGCACGAGCGGCCAAGCTAGCGTGTAACTATGCTTTAGGCCTTTAAAATCAATAGATTAGTAGTGCTGGTTACACGGATTACACCTGTTACACCGCTGGATAGAGTTGGCTAGCTAGAAACCCCATGCCCCTATATGTTCACGCCTTCAGCGGTACAGGTAGTCCCGATCTCCCGTTTTCTGTAACCAGCCGGGGACCCTGGGAGTATGCGCAACATACGGGGCTGGGAACCCGCGCTTTCTTGTTAGCGGGAGCGTTCACAGCTTAGTGAACTGCTTCACTGGGTGAACCCACCCAAATGATTGGTTAACCCTCGAATTATCTTGCCAACTGCAAGAATGAGGCTTCGCTTGCAGTCAGCTCATTGATCCCAGCAGGAGTGTTGCGGTGCATTAACCGCCAAGGGCTCGAGCCGCCTCAATGCCGCGTGGGGTTAGCAGGCCGGCATACTCCCTACGAGGCCTGATGTTACCGGCCTGCATCCTCGTGATTCGGTAGCATCCGTAACCTTTCGCCCACAGTTGCTCAAAAATTTCCGCATTGGACTCGATGAATGTCCTCTCGAGTTCCTGGCCTTCCTCATGCATCTTCAGCAGTGTGCGCAGCATGGTGTTGAGATTTTGGGGCGTGGTAGTCATATGGCAGTGCTCTGGGTTGGGTTCAGCTAATCCTAGACGGTCTCCCGGCTTCGACTCCGGTGAGGTGACTTTTGCTTTAGGGATACATTTAGGGATACGGCTTCATGCGATTAGCTAGATTCCCCTGTAGATACTGGTCATATCGTCCACTGTTTGATTCCTGTCTCCGGCACCAGAATCAGTTGGCCTATGGCGATTTCTCGCTACCTGGCACCAATAGAAGCCCGCCTTGTGCGGGCTTTTTTGTTCCCGCTGTCCCGTTCTCAAACCGCTAGGTCGTGCCTAGTCCTAAATCCGCGTTGCTTGTAGGAATCGTCTCGTTGGCTGCTCGAGGCCTCATTTGCCCCTTCTTAGCTGTTAGGTTCTTTCGCTCCTACAGTTCGCAAGGGACTCTGAAATGCGCGTCAGTCTGGATGGGCTTGGCCAAGCAGTAGACGGTGATGTGACCACCACAGGTGCGATTTGCATCGCCACCGGGGAAGGTTACCTCGACGAGGGACGAATGGTCCTGAGGATGGGGGATCCCACCACACCTTGTCCACTTTGCGGGCTGGAAGGAAAGGTCGTCGAAGGGGTGTGGCACTTCATCTCGGATGGCCAGCCAGTCGCGATGGATGGCGCGTTAGTTGATTGCGGTTGCCCAGAGGGTAGCAACCGGGTGGTGGCGCCTTTAGGGGAAATGCCCCCGCCGCGGCTGCCGGTTGCCGTACGCACTAGCCTCACACCCACTGGCCCTGGGAGCTCTAGCGCTTTGGCAGGGGCTTCGCCCGCCATGGTTGGCGGGTTGCCTGGGCAGATGCAGCCGGGATTCTATGTGGTGCCCCGGAGCATGTCGTTCCCGCAGATTCTGTTGGAGCTGGCTAGCCATGATTCGACCTTGCCCATTTCGTACCTGCAACGCCTGAACCCGACTTTCGAACAGGGGTTCAAGGCAGGGGAAATCTTCGTCATCGGCGATCCGGATAACGGTTATGCCTGCACCCAGGAGGAGGGCCAACTCATGGCGGCCGCCGAGCGCGCGCGACGTTCCTTGGCTGTACTCGATTTTGCCGAGTCAGATTTCATGATGGAGTATCAGGCTGAAATTGCCGGACTGCTTAGTGACGCCAGTCTCTCCATGGGTGTGGGTAAGGACATGATGGACCACGGCCTCCGGCAGCTTCGCAGCACACTTGGCAACATCGAGCGTTTGCATCAGCAAGAATTTCTGCGCCATGGCCATCTGAATAGCCCATCCTTCTTCGCCGAACGACGGCTGTTATTGGAACAGCTAGATGGTCAGCTGAAGGCGACTTTTCTAAATAAACATCTGAATCTAGGGGCCTACGAGCGGCTGAAGAAAAGCTTGAATATCTCGACCAAGAGCCTTGTGCATCATTGGTCGAAAGCCGGTGGGCCAGGGCAGATTCCTGGGTACGCCACATACTTGGACAAAGTGGCGAAGCTTAGTAAGTACCTTCGGTATGGTGGGCATGTCGGAATTGGCTTAGGTGGTACATCTTCCTATCTGAAAGTCCAAGAGGCCTGCCGTGCAGGGGAAACCGAAGGCTGCAAAAAAATTCGTTTGTTTGAGGCAGGTGCTTTCGCTGGGGGGCTGGCGGGAGGGATCGTGGGTGGCAAGATTGCTGGGATCACTGCGCTCGCTGTATGTGGGGTGTTCTCTGCTGGTACCGCGGGTTTCGGGGCGCCGGTATGTGGCATTGCGCTGGTCGGGGGAGGGGCTTTTGCTGGGAGCATCGCCGGTGCGGAGGGCGGTGAGCAAATGGGCGAGCTGATCTACGAATCACATTATGACTGAGTTCGAGAGTTGGCCCGTGTGGCTGAAGTGGATAATGCTGGCGTGTCCGTTCGTGATCGCGTTGGCCGGTGGTGCGGTCAGTGCATTCATCGCGGGTACAAGAAATTTCACTGTTGCAACCTCGGCTATCCAAAGTCATCCCGGCCTGGAGCAAATGAAGCTGTTTTTGGGCACGCGGCGCTTTGGCGCTCGGTGGCTGCTGATAACGTTTCTTTGTGGAATACTCACTTGGCCTGGCGTACATATGCGCCGAGGGCATCTGGACATCGAAGAACTAGAAAACTTCCCTGCAAAACTTAAGTTGGCTCTACAGGTATCCACGTGGCTGACGGCCTTTGGCTTCGCTTGGATGTGGGTGACCTATGGATTCATCAAGGCGTGAACGTTGATGCCACGGCGGTCGTAGCTCTCACTGGATCCTTCGCAAGTCCCGATTCGATTCCACTGAAAGCCATAAATAGCTGATTTGTTTATAGATACCCTATGAGGTACGTCTATAAAACCACCAAATTCCAGCCCCGTGAAAACCGGGCCCTGACGCCCAACAACCGTCCGTCTGTCTCCGCACCAATTCAGCGTTCACTGAGAGCGACCAAAATCTCTAGACCCCCTTAAACCCGCTTTTTCGTGGTTTGTTCATTACGGAATTCCGTTGAAATTCGGCAACTGCCAGCCATTTTTTGGGGGGACGTCCGGCAGAAATTCGACGCGACTCCTGGCTCAAATACCTCACTCCAGTGCCGTTCTGTTGCAGCCGTGGTAGTAAGCGTCTTAGTCTCGGCATCCCACATTGAGAATACACCGCCATGGAAAGCACCTTCGCCCAAGTCAAAGACCGGCTGCACAATCGTCGTTTCGCGGTTGCCAACAATACTCAGGGGCTGTCAGGTACTGGTACGGTTTTCCATTACCAGGTCGAAGGTATTGCTATCACCAGCACCTACCAGGGTGGCCGAATCCGTACCGGCCACCAGATAGGCCGGGTAACTGGCCTCGATACTATCGAACTGCTTTACCACTGCATCACTCATGACGGCGAAATTCTCGCCGGATGGTCACGTGGCCGGGTAGGGGTGGATGATGCAGGGCGCACCACACTTCATTTCGTATGGGGTTGGTTGTCGGGGGCACAGGGAGGTGGAGAGTCAAGCTACGTTGAAGTCGAAACCACGGCTGCTCTGGCAGGTTAGCGATTAATCCTTAGCTCATTGCTACAGGCGCAGAAGTCATTGGTTTTTAAAGGTTGTCATCCTATCGGCGCGATTCATACGTTATTCGTAGACGTTTCCTACAAGTTACCCTATTGCCCGACCAACCAATGTGAGGCTAAATCTCTCCGTCACGGTAAATCCCGTGACCGGGCGTAGGAACCCGTTGGTAAACTTGGCGCACGCACTAGGCGCCCCTGCATCACAGCTGGCGCTTTTTTTGCGTCTGCCGTGCTGTGTCATGGCGGCTGTGTGTGGGCAGGCTTCGGCCTGGCCGGGTTTCCAAGTTTCCCGGTATTCCTACCCCGCACACAGCTGTCACCCAATCCCGTAGGAAGGATCGTGGCAGCTCCAACTAAAACTTGGAGCCTCATGCATGCTTATCTCAAGTCCAAGCAGGACCCTCGCATCCGTTCTCCCCCGCCGTTCCTCAACGGCCCTCAGCTACGTCACCCTCAACCAACCCCGCTTCGTCTCCACCCAACCGGAGGCCCGCCATGTCTGACCAAGAACGCCTCTCCACCATCCAAAGCTACGCCTGGACCCTGGAACTGCTAGGCGAGGCCCTGGTCCAGCACGACGAAATGCTCGAGTGCGAACACAACCCGCGGCTGAGTTTTCGCAACACGGCCGGTATCCATCAAGCGATCCGGATCATCAGCCGGTTGGCCAGTGAGCAGTGTGGGAAGGTAATGGAACGAAGCGAGCAGGATCTGCAGCGTTAGGCCAGATCGTTGCTCGAGGGGGGGCCAGATTGGGGCTGCTGCGCAGCCCCCGTTGACTCGAGTTCAACCTATGGTGATGGCCGCATTCAACATCAACACCACCATCAGCCCGACCACCGCCACGATGGACTGCACCACCGAAATGGTCTTGGTGGCTTCGCCCATGGTCATGCCAAAGGATTCTTTCACCATCCAGAAGCCTGCATGGTTCGCATAGTTGAAGAACAGCGAACCGCAGCCGATGGACAAGGCCAGCAAAGGCAGGTTTAGGCTGGGGTCTGCACCTGCCAGCGGCGCCAGCAAGCCGGCAGCACCCACAATACCGACCGTGGCGGAACCGGTAGACACCGAGAGCAGCATCGCGATCAGCCACCCCAGGATCAGGGGAGGGAAGGCAGATTGCTGGGTCAGGTGCACAATGGCATCGCCAACCTTGGCGCTGGTCAGCATCTCCTGGAAGGCACCGCCACCGGCAATGATCATGATGATCGAGGCGATCGGCTTGAGGCTTTTGCCCAGCGCATCGCGCAGCTGTTCGGCGTCGCCGCCGCGCGCAAGCACCAGGCTGGCGCCGGCGAACAGCACGCCCAGCAGCATGGCGATCAGCGGGTTGCCCAGGAAGCTGGCCAGTTCCAGCAGCGCATTGCCTTTGGGCAGCAGCATCTCGGCAACGGCATGCACCAGCATCAGGATGGCCGGCAGCAATGCGGCCAGCATGCCGACCATTACCCCGGGGCGGGGTTGGCCATCGGCTTTATCAGCCAGTGTGAACTGGTCCAGCAATGCCTGATCGGGCCGCGTGTTCATGCGCGGTGAAATGAACATGCCGTACAGCGGGCCGCCCAGGATCATTGCCGGAATGGCGGCAAGGAAGCCATAGAGCATGGTGGGCCCAACCGAGGTCTTGAGCACGGCGATGGCGGTCAAGGGGCCTGGGTGCGGCGGTACCATGCCGTGCATGGCGGCAAGCGCCGAAATGACCGGCACACCTACATACACATACGCCGAGCCTTTGAAGCGCGCCTTGCTTTCCAGTTTGCGCGCCACGCTGAATATCAGCGGCAGCATGATCACCAGGCCGACTTCGAAAAACATGGGGATGCCAATGACGAAGGCAACCAGCATCATGGCCCAAGGGATCATGCGGTCGGAGGTGCGCTTGAGGATGACATCCGCGACCTGCTCCGTGACGCCAGCGTCAGCCAGGATCTTGCCGAGCATCGCACCCAGCGCAATCACCACCCCCACTGCGCCCAGTGTCTTGCCGGCGCCGGTGAGCAGGTGGGAGACGATGCTGCCTGGCGCCATATGCGTCGCGAAGCCCACGCCAATGGACACCACCAGCAAGGCCAGCAGCGGGTGCATTTTCAGGCGCGAAACGATGAGCGCCACCAGCACCAGAACACTGGCCAATGCTGTCAGTAATAGCTGTATATCTAAGGGAGTCATTCAAGGAGTCTCGGTTGGGCTGGCGTGCACTCAGGGTTTGAAGGCGTGACGGGCGTTTCCACGGGGCATGCCAGGTGGCTGCCGTTGCGGCTGCTGCTGCGGTTTCGAGGAAGGGAACGCGGCTTTGCGCTAGCTGCCGCTCACAGGCGGGCGCCTGGTAACGGAAGATGGGCAGCATGGAGGCGTGGCGCTCAGGCCGGCGGGTGGTGGTGTGGCGACGGGGCACTTGGGCAGTATGTTCATCGATTGATTCACCTTGTTGTATGGTCATCTATATGAATCTGGCCAAAGTATTCGCGCTGCCGTGGAATACTGTCAAGTGAAGGTAGTCGCATCATCTTGGGTGGCCATTTGGCCCCGGCAGGCAATACTTCTCTCTATACGCAGGCGTGTTCCTGGTGGCGCGCGCCGCTGGGAGGTGTCTGGTGAACAAATTAACGATTGTGGGTGCCGGCCTGGTCGGCGAGGCGGCGGCGCAGATCATCGCCCGGGATGAGTTGTGCCGTGAGCTGGTGTTGATGGACGTGCAGGGTGAACTGGCGCAAGGCAAGGCGCTGGACGTTTGGCAGGCGGCGGTGGATTCAGGTTCCGATACCCATGTTCACGGCGGGGCCAAAGCCGAGATGCTGGAGGGGTCCGAGCTGGTGGTGATCACGGCCGGCGTGCCGCGCAAGCCCGGCCAGTCGCGCCAGGATGTATTGAGTACCAACCTGCCAATCCTCGACAGCATCATGGCGGACATCAAACACCACGCGCCGACAGCGACGGTGCTGGTGGTGTCCAACCCGGTCGATGTCCTCACCTATCGCGCTTGGAGCGTCAGCGGGCAGGGGCGCGACAAGGTGTTTGGGCAGGCGGGGGTGCTGGATACCGCGCGCATGAAGTGTTTTATCGCTGAGCAAACTGGGTTTTCTGCACGGGATATCACGGCGCTGGTGTTGGGCGGGCATGGCGACAGCATGGTGCCGCTGATGCGCTACTGCCAGATTGGCTCGGTGCCGTTGTCGCACTTCTTGTCCGATGAGCAGATCGAGCAGATTGTCGAACGCACACGTAAGGGCGGCGGCGAGATTCTGGGGTTGAAGAAGATGGGGAGCGCTTGCGATGCACCGGGCGTGGCCATTGCGCAGATGGTCGATGCGATCGCCAATGGGCGGAACCGTATTTTGCCGGCGGTGGCGATTCTTGAGGGCGAGTATGGGCGAACGGATATCGCCATGGGTGTGCCCTGCGTACTGGCAGAGAAGGGGCTTGAGCGGATTATCGAGTTGCCGCTGGATGCGCAGGAACAGGCGATGTTCGACCACTCGGCAGACCAGGTGGCGCGGGATATTGCCGAGATGAAAGCTTTGTGAGCAGCAAAGCGGCTTCAGTTGACGCGGTCGATGCAGGAGCGCCCTGGTGGCGCTCCTGCACGTCGTGCCTGCGTAGATGATTTTGCAAGGGCCGTGTGGCAGCCCTCAGCGCTGATAAGCCTTGCCAAAATGCCGTTCCAGCCGCGCCTGCAGCAGTTCCAGCAGTATCGACAGCACCCAGTAGATCACGGCTGCGGTGGTCAGCATTTCCAGGTAGCGATAGCTCGAACGCCCATACGACTGCGCCAGAAACATCACCTCCCAAACCCCCATCACGGAAATCAGCGACGAATCCTTGAGCATCGAGATGAACTGGTTGGCGGTGGGCGGAATGATCACCCGCATGGCCTGGGGCAGGATGATGTGGCAGAAGATCTGCGGCGTGCGCATGCCCAGCGCCAATGCTGCTTCACGCTGCCCACGGGCCACGCCGAGGATGCCGGCGCGGAAGATTTCGCTCAGGTAGGCGCCGTAGTTCAGCGACAAGGCAATGATGCCGGCGCTGATGGCGCCGGGTACCAGGCCCACCTGCGGCAGCCCCAGGTAGATCAGCAGAATCTGGATCAGCAGCGGCGTGCCACGGAAGAACGAGGTGTAGAAGCTGGCCACACCCACCAGCACCGCGCTGTTGGATAACCGTGCCAGCGCGGCGGCAAAGCCGAGCAGCACGGATACCACCATCGAGCACAGGCACAGGAACAGGGTCAGTGCGGCGCCTTGCAGAAAACCATTGGGCCCCAGCTTGAAACCGGCCAGGTTGGGAAACTTCTCCAGAATGATGGCGAACTTCAGGTCAAAGCTGAGGAAGAAGGCGACAAACAGCCCGAACAGCGCCAGCCAGGTCAGCAGTAACCGGGTGCGAAAGCCGAACAGGCCGGCGCCCGCAGGCTTTGCCACGGGCTTGGGGGAGGGAGGGAAGGTGCTCATTTGCTGATGTCGGCGCCAATCCATTTCTGCGACAGCTTGGCCAGGGTGCCATCAGCCTTCAGCTCGGCGAACACCTGGCGTACCTTGGCATCCCACTCAGGGTCGCCTTTTTCGATGGCCACCGCGTTGGGCTCTTCATACAGCGGCGCACCGGCCAGCTTGAAGCGCTTGTCTTGCTGCAGGCGCGGCTGCGCGGTCACCAGGTTGGTAATGATGGCGTCCAGGCGCACGCCAGTGCCCAGGCCCAGGTCCTGGAAGGCGACGTTTTCAGTGTCGTAGGGCGCAGCCTGCACGAAGTCGAACGGGTAATCGATCTTCTGGTCTTCCTTGCCTTCAATGACCAGGTTCTTGTTCAGGTAGCTTTCGTAGCTCGATGCACTGATCGAACCCACCTTGCGGCCTTCCAGGTCTTTGGCGCCATGGATGCGCTCATCCGAGGCATTGACCACGATCACGGCGGGCGATGCGTAGTACTCCACGGGGAAGTCGAACACCTCGGCGCGCGCCTTGCTCGGGGTCATCGAGCAAATGCAGATGTCGTAGCGCCCGCTCCAGCGGCCAGCGGCAATCACGTCCCAGGACGGTGTTTCCAGGCGCAGTTTGACGCCGAGCTTGTCGGCCACTGCCTTGGCCACGTCCACGTCGTAACCGTCGAGCTGGTTGTGGTCATTGAGGAAGGAAAACGGCGGGTAGCTTTCCATCAGCACGTTGACCATTTCCTTGCGCGATTCAACCCGCTCCAACGTGGCGCCAGCAAAGGCTTGGGTGGCAGTTGCGAGCAGTACAAGGCCCGCACCCAGCAGAGAAGAAAATCGCATGTACATACCTGATATGTTGGGCAAATGGGTGATAGGGTATTTAATAGTTATAACCGCCAATCCCCATAATGAATTTTATTCATAAGAACCTTCAGAGAAGTTATATGGCAGAGCGAACGATGGTAATTCTGGACGGCGGCATGGGCCGAGAGCTGCAGCGCAGTGGCGCACCGTTTCGCCAGCCCGAGTGGTCGGCGCTGGCGCTGAGCGAGGCGCCGGAGGCGGTCGTGGGTGTGCATGCAGCCTTCATTGAGGCGGGTGCGCAGGTCATCACCAGCAACAGCTATGCGGTAGTGCCGTTCCACATCGGTGAAGAACGCTTTGCCGCCGAAGGGCGACAGCTGGCCCATATCGCAGGCCAGCTTGCGCGGCACGCGGCAGATAGCGGCGCGCACCCGGTCAGGGTGGCCGGTTCGCTGCCGCCGCTGTTCGGGTCCTACCGCCCAGACCTGTTCCAGCCCGAGCGTGTGGCAGAGGTGCTGTCCCCGCTGCTCCAGGGCCTGGCCCCGCATGTTGACCTGTGGCTGGCCGAAACCCAGAGTTCCGTGGCCGAAGTGCGGGCCATTCATAGCCATTTGCCGGCAGACGGCAGGCCGTTCTGGGTGTCCTTCACCCTGCAGGACGAGGACGTCGACGAGGTTCCGCGCCTGCGTTCCGGTGAACCGGTGGCCGAAGCCATCGAAGCCGCAGTCAGCCTGGGCGTGGCTGCGGTGTTGTTCAACTGCAGCCAGCCGGAGGTGATAGGCGCCGCCATTGATGTCGCGCGCTCGGTCATCGAGCGACACAACGCCGAGATTGCCATCGGTGCCTATGCCAACGCCTTCCCGCCGCAGCCCAAAGAAGCCACTGCCAACGATGGCCTGGACGAACTGCGCGAAGACCTCGATCCGCCGGGTTACCTGGCATGGGCCAAGGACTGGCGTGCGCGTGGTGCCAGCATGGTCGGCGGTTGCTGTGGCATCGGCCCGGAGCATATCGCCGAGCTGAAGCGCAACCTGGCCTAAGCGCCCACATGGCCGGGCGGCTTTTGCAGCGCCCGGCCCGCAGCCATTAAAAAAAACGCCAGTCAGACCCGGATTCCATCGTTTTTCAGGCCCCCGCCATCTCCCTATAGTCCGCTGAAGGCCGATGCTGCATCGGTGTACACAACTCAGCTGGGCGGGAACCGGATATGAACAACAACGAAAAATTCGAGGGCAATGCTGCGGCCGGTGTGGGGACGCGGGTCGTGTGGAGCGGGGAACAGGTACAGCACCCGTACAACGCCACGCAGACCCCGATCGTGGTCAGCGCCGCTTATGGCTATAACGATATCGATGCCTGGTACGACGTGGCGCAGGGCAAGCAGCCGGGCTTCATCTACAGCCGCATGAGCAACCCCACGGTCGCCACGCTGGAAGCAAAACTGGCCGAACTGGAGCAAGCCGAGTCGGCAGTCGCGTTCAGCAGCGGCATGGCGGCCATCAGTGCCGTGCTGCACACCTTCCTGTCCAACGGCAAACGCGTGGTGTCGACCCGCGACAGCTATGGCGGCACCAACAAGATCTTCGAAGAGTTCCTGCCGCGCATGGGCGTGCAAGTGTGCCTGTGCGATACCCTGGACACTGAAGCGCTGGAGCGCGAGATTGCCGCCGGTTGCGACCTGCTGTACCTGGAAACGCCCACCAACCCGACACTGAAGGTGCTGGACATTCGTCGGCTGAGCGCCGCTGCGCACAAGGTGGGGGCGCTGGTGGTGGCCGACAACACCTTTGCCACGCCACTGAACCAGAACCCGCTGGCGCTGGGCGTGGATGTGGTGGTGCACAGCGCAACCAAGTTTCTGTCCGGGCATGGTGACGTGCTGGGTGGCGTGGTGTGCGGCGCGGAGGCGTTGATGGCCCAGGTGCGGCACTACCGGGAAATCAACGGTGCGGCGCTGGACCCGTTCTCGGCCTACCTGATCATCCGCGGTATCAAGACCCTGGCAGTGCGCCTGCGCCAGCAGCAAGCCAGTGCCATGGCGTTGGCCCATTACCTGAGCACCGAGCCGCTGGTTGAAGCGGTGAACTACCCAGGTTTGCCGGCGCATGCCGGGCATGCCATTGCCAAGGCGCAAATGCGCGGGTTTGGCGCCATCGTCAGCTTCGTGCTGAAGGGCGGCATGCCGACCGTGGCCCGTTTGCTGCCGCGGCTGAAGTATGCCCACCGGGCCGGCAACCTCGGCGCGGTAGAGACCATCTATGGCCCGGCGCGCACCACCAGCCATGTCGAGAACACTTTGGAAGAGCGCCTGGCGCTGGGCATTTCCGAAGGGCTGGTGCGCATTTCAGTGGGCATCGAGGAAACCGATGACCTGCTGGCGGACCTGGCACAGGCCTGTGCATCGGTGCGTGAGGAACTGGCCGTCGCAAAGGAATTGCACGCTGACGCAGACGCCTGCCAGAGCCCGGTGCAGGCCTGAGGCTGGCGCGTAGCACCCACCCGTGTGGTGGGTGCCACTTCATGAAGTCGAACAAAAACAATATGCAAGGCAACTCGATTCGCTCTGCCAAGACGAGGTCGTTGCTACGTCCTTGCCCGCCAACTTTCATGAGTAACCCACAATGTCCGTGCAGACAACCACAACTAGAAATGCCTCGGCGCATACCTTCAAGCAGGATATGCAAACCCGCCACATCGTCATGCTGGCGCTGGGCGGAGTGATAGGCACCGGCCTGTTTCTCACGTCGGGCTACACCGTTAACCAGGCCGGCCCGTTGGGCGCGGTCATCGCCTACATACTTGGCGCAATCATGGTGTACCTGGTCATGATGTGCCTGGGTGAGCTGGCGGTACACATGCCGGAAGTCGGCTCGTTCAGCAGTTACGCCACGCGTTACCTCGGCCCTGGCACCGGTTACATGGTGGCCTGGATGTACTGGCTGACCTGGACGGTGGCCATCGGCTCCGAATTCACCGCCGCGGGCATCCTGATGGTGCGCTGGTTCCCCGACACGCCGGTATGGATGTGGAGTGCGCTGTTCGGCGCTGCGGTGTTCATCAGCAATATCATTTCGGTGCGATCGTTCGCCGAAACCGAATTCTGGTTGTCACTGGTCAAGGTGTTGGCCGTCATCGCCTTTCTGGTGGTGGGCGGCGGGGCCATTCTGGGTGGCTTCGAGATCCAGCAGGCGCACAGTGCAGGGCTGGGCAATTTCACCCGTGAAGGGTTGTTCCCCACCGGTTTCTGGTCCATTGCAATGACCCTGCTGGCAGTGGCCTTCGCGTTCTCGGGTACCGAGCTGATCGGCATCGCTGCCGGCGAAACCAAAGACCCGGAAAAGAACGTGCCCAAGGCCATTCGCACCACGGTCCTGCGCCTGGCGCTGTTCTTCATCGGCACCATCTTTGTAGTGGCCACCTTGCTGCCGCGTGAACAGGCCGGGGTTATTGAAAGCCCGTTCGTGATGGTCTTTGCGATGATTGGTATCCCGTATGCGGCCGATATCATGAACTTCGTCATCATCACCGCGCTGCTGTCTGCCGCCAACTCCGGCCTCTACGCCGCTTCGCGCATGCTCTGGACCCTTAGCGACCAAGGCAACATGCCCCGCCGTTACGCCACGCTGTCGCGCCGCGGCACACCCTTCAATGCGATCGTGCTGAGCATGGCTGGCGGCATGGCTTCGCTGTTGAGCAGTGTGTTTGCCCCCGACACCATCTACCTGGCGCTGGTGTCGATTTCAGGGTTGGCCGTGGTGGTGGTGTGGATCAGCATCGCGGCCAGCCAGATCGCATTCCGCCGTCATTACATCGCCAGCGGCGGCAAGCTCGAGGACCTCAAGTTCCGGGTGCGTGGCTACCCCTTCGTACCACTGGGGGCCATTTTCTGCTGCGTACTGGCCTGCGTCGGCATTGCCTTCGACCCAGCTCAGCGGGTTGCCCTGTACTTCGGCTTGCCCTTCATTGCCTGGTGCTACCTGGCCTATTGGCTGACGTGCAAGTACCGCAGCCGCCGTACGGGCCCGGTGGAAATTGTCGCCCCAGGTTCCGAGGCCGCCTGAGCAGGTGATACTAGGCCACCGGAACCTAGCCACGAGATGCCGCCGATGACTCAGAAAACCCTCCCCCCCCTGAACTGGCTGAGAGCCTTCGAAGTGTCGGCGCGTTACTTGAACTTCACCCATGCGGCAGAAGAGCTGCACCTTACCCAAGGGGCCGTGAGCCAGCAGATTCGTCACCTGGAAAGCCAATTGGGTGTGGCGCTGTTCAAGCGCCTGCCGCGCGGCCTGGGGCTGACCGAAGAAGGGCAGTCCTACCTGCCGGTGGTGCAGGACGCCATCAGCCGCCTTGCGGTAGGCACCAATGAAATCTTCGGGCAACGCCAGCGTCGGCCCCTGAAGGTACGGGGCAGCCTGTCGTTCCTGCACTTCTGGCTGGCCCCCCGGCTGGCCGACTTCCGGCGTTCGCACCCGCAGGTGGACATCCGCTACATCAGCAACCTGTGGGTCAAGGAGCTGGATGCCGAAGATGATCTGGAAATCCGCTGGGGCAGCGGGCAGTGGGCTGGCGTAGAGGCGCAGCGCCTGACCCGCGACGTGCTGGTGCCGGTGTGCGCACCCGCGCTGCTGGCCGGTTGCCCGCTGCGCGACCCGCGCGACCTGGCCCGTGTGCCGTTGCTGCATGTGCTGGGTTACGAGGAGGGGTGGGGCTACTGGCTGGAGCGGGTCGGTGCCGATCAGGTCGATTCTTCCAGCGGCCTGCAGTTCGACACGCTGGTGTCGACCCTGCGCATGGCGGAGCTGGGGCTGGGGGTGGCGCTGGCACGCTCGTCGCTGGTAGAGGAGCTGCTGCAGGAGGGGCGGCTGGTCGCTCCCTTTGCCCAGCGTATCGAGGCAAGCGAGTCGTTTTTCCTGGTACGCGGCCTGGGTGAAGCGTTGTCCCCCGATGCCCAGGCGTTCAGCCATTGGCTGGTGGCCATGGCGCATCGTTAATTTACGTAGCTATCTGGAGCACCGATGCAGTACACATCCACGCGCGGCAACGAGACACGGGTCGATTTCCGCACGGCATTGCTTTCTGGCCTGGCCGATGATGGCGGGCTTTATGTGCCCACCTCGGTGCCGGTGTTCAGCCCACAGGAAATTGCCAGCTGGTCGTGGTTGCCCTTCGACGAACTGGCCTGGCGGGTAATGGCACCGTTTGTCGGCGATACCCTCGACGAGCCTACGCTCAGGGCGCTGGTCAGCGACAGCTATCGCGGGTTCCGCCACCGCGGCATTGCGCCGTTGCAGCAGCTTGGCCATAACGAATGGATCCTGCAGCTTTTCCATGGGCCTACCCGGTCCTCCAAGGACTTTGCCGCGCAGTTGCAGGCGCGCTTTGTCCGGCACTTTCTGGGGGCGGAGTGCGAGCGGGTCATGCTGGTCGGTGCCAGCAACGGCGATACCGCAGTAGCGGCTATCGAGGCGCTGCGGCATTGCCCTGCAGCAGGCTTGCTGGCGCTATACCCCAGCGCAGGCACGCCCGCCGACCGCGCGGCAGTGATGCGCAGCGCCGCGTCCGACAGCGTGAGCTGCGTGGCCGTGGATGGCAGCTTTGACGATTGCCAGTCGCTGGTGTCGGCGCTGCTGCGTGACTGGCCATGCCCCGGGCTGATTCCGGTCAGCTTCAACTCCACCAACTGGGTCGGTGTGCTGGCGCAGATCGTGTTCTATTTCCATGCGGCGCTGCAGCTCGGTGGCGGCATACGCCCGGTCGGGTTCAGCATCCCCACGGCCAGTTTTGCCGAGATCTACGCGGGGTTCATTGCCCAGAAAATGGGCCTGCCGATCAACCAGATCATCGTCTCCACCAACCGCAACGATGCCTTGCACCGGTTCATCCACTGCAACCGCTACAGCCGTGGCTCAACCAGCCAGACCTTGTCACCGGTCATGGACTTTTCGCTGTTCTCCAACCTGGAGCGCTTTGTCTGGGAACTGTATGACCGCGATGGCGGGGCGACCCGGGCACTGATGGAGCACTTCGAGGCGTGCGGCGAGCTGAGCATCGGCAACCGCCAGTGGTTGCATGCGCGCATGCTGTTCGACTCCTATGCCGTGGACGACGCGCTGATTCGCGAAGAAATTGTCACGCTGTTCCACGAAACGGGCAGCGCAGTAGACCCTCATGCCGCGACAGGGGTATTCGCCGGGCGCCTGCACCGGCGCAACATCGGTGCGCCCATTGTCACGCTGGGGCAGTTTGCCCCCGAAAAGTCTGCCGAGCTGCTGGCGGAGCTGGGGGCCTGGCACGGTGAGGTGCCCGCCGGCGCGGTCGGCACAGCGGGCGATGGGCCGCTGTTGGCAGCTGACGACCTGGCCGGTGTTCATGCCTTGTTGACTCGGTTGCAGGCTGGGCGATGAAGCGCATCCTCGACCCCCTGGACGAGCGCATTCTCGCCGAGCTCACCGCCAATGCGCGTATCGCCCACGCCGAATTGGGGTTGAAGGTGAACCTGTCGCGCAATGCGGTACGCCAGCGCATCGAGCGCCTGGAGCGCGACGGCGCCATTCAGGGCTACACCCTGCGCATCGGTGAGGGCAGACGGCCGGCGTCGTTGATCAACGCGGTGATCTTCGTCTACCGCTATGACCGCATGCGCGGTGACGCGGTACTCGATGCGCTTCGCCAGATCCCTGAGGTGATCCAGTGTGAAGTGCTCAGCGGCGAGTTCGACCTGATGTTGCGCGTCGAGGCCTCCAGCCCGGAGCGGGTGCATCATGTGTGGAAGGAAATCGCTGCCATGCCCGGGGTGGAGAACACGGTGACTTCGTTCGTCCTGGCCGCGGTGGTCTGAACCGCGTCTTTGCATTGGCTAGCACAACGCCGCCTGGGTTCGCGCCCAGGCGGCGTTGTGCGTTTTGCCCTGGCGCAGGTGCGCGCTTTGCACTGGCCAGATTGGCCAATAAATACAGCGGATTGCCATATTCAACTGGCAGTGCACGGCTCTTACGCTAGCCCTCATCGACCCACTGCCTGGACAGGACAGCAAACCATGACCGAATACAAAATTGCACTCGTTGGCTTTGGTGGCGTTAACCGCGCTCTTGCCCAACTGATCGCCGAACGCAATGCGCGCTGGCAGCAAGAGTTGGGCTTTGGCCTGAAAATCGTTGGTGTCACCGACTTGTTCCTGGGGTCGGTGATCGACCGCGACGGCCTGGATGCCGCCATGCTGGCCGCGCTGCCGGCCCAGAAGGGCGCGCTGGCGCAAATCCCTCAAGGTTCGGCTGAGGCGTTCAATGAGGCGGTGATCAAGCAATCAGGCGCCGACATCATCGCCGAGGCCACATTCACCAACCCCAAGGACGGTGAACCGGCGGCAACCTTCTGCCGCTGGGCGCTGGAGGCGGGCAAGCATGTGGTCACCACCAACAAGGGGCCGATTGCCTTGCATGCCCAGGCGCTCAAGGCCTTGGCCAAGGCCAACAATGTGTCGTTCGAATACGAAGGCGCCGTGATGAGCGGCACACCGGTGCTGCGCATGGCGCGCCAGACCCTGGCGGGCGCGGGCCTGGTGGGTTTCGAGGGCATTCTCAACGGGACTTCGAACTATGTGCTCACGCGCATGGAGGAAGGGCTGGGCTTCAACGAGGCGGTGGCCCAGGCACAAGCGCTTGGCTTTGCCGAGGCTGACCCGACCGCCGATGTGGAAGGCCATGACGTACGCCTGAAGGTGGTGATCCTCGCCAATGAGTTGCTCGGCGCCTGCCTGCAGGTGGGTGATGTGGCCTGCAGCGGTATCAGTGCCATTGACAGCGCGGCTATCGAGCGGGCACGGGCGGCGGGCGAGCGCTGGAAGCTGATCGGCAGCGCCCGCCGTGAAGCCGATGGCTCGGTGCGTGCCAGCGTCGAAGCGAAGCTGCTGCCTGGCCATCACCCCTTGGCAGGTATTTCAGGCGCCACCAATGCGCTGGCGTTCGACACCGAGTTGCTGGGAGCTGTAACCGTGTCCGGCCCGGGGGCGGGGCGCATCGAAACGGCTTTTGCCCTGCTGTCGGACATTGTCGCCATTCACGCGGCCGGCCATTCGGCCTGAGGAGCAACGTTCATGAGCCTGACTTCCATATCGCGGGCGCTTGTTCAGCAACCCGCCTTGATCGATGTGTACAACCCCTTCGATGGCAGCCTGGTTGGCAGCGTCGACAACCTCGGCGCAGAAGCGGTGCCTGCCTTGCTCGCCCTTGCCCGTCAGGGTATGCGTGAAAGTGCGGCGCTGCCCCGGCACCGTCGGGCAGCTATTTTGGAACACGCCGCTCAGCTCATTGAACGGGATGCGGCAGACTTTGCCGGCCTGATCGTCGATGAAGCGGGCAAGACCCTGCGCCAGGCCGAAAAAGAGGTCAAACGCTGCATCAACACGCTCAAGCTGTCTGCCGAAGAGGCGCGGCGCAACGCCGGTGAGGTGGTGCCGTTCGATGCCTATGAAGGCTCCGAATCGCGTCAGGGCTGGTTCACCCGCGAGCCGTTGGGGTTGATCCTGGCCATTACCCCGTACAACGACCCGCTCAACCTTGTGGCGCACAAGCTGGGGCCAGCACTTGCAGGGGGCAATGCGGTCATTCTGAAACCTTCGGAACTGGCCCCGCTTTCTGCCCTGAAACTGGTGCAGTACCTGGTGGAGGCAGGGTTGCCGGAGGCCGTCGTCACCGTAGCCACAGGGGGCGCCGAACTGGGCAAGGCGCTGGTGGCTGTGCGTGAGGTGCGCATGGTTTCCTTTACGGGCGGTTTCGCGACGGGCGAACAGATTGCGCACGGGGCTGGCTTGAAAAAGCTTGCCATGGACCTTGGCGGCAATGCCCCGGTGCTGGTGCTCAAGGACTGCGACCTGGAAGCCACTGTCGAGTCGTGTGTGTCGGGCGCGTTCTGGGCGGCCGGGCAGAACTGCATCGGCACCCAGCGCATTCTCGTGGATGCCTCGATCTACGAGGCGTTTCGTGAGCGCTTCGTGGCATTGACCCAGGCGATGGTCTGGGGCGATCCGGGCCGGCGCGAAACCGATATGGGGCCGATGATCACCGAAGCGGCTGCCCGGCAGATCGAAGAACGCGTCAACCAGGCGCTTGAGGGCGGTGCCCGCCTGCTCTGTGGCCACCAGCGTCAGGGGGCGATCTATGCGCCGACAGTGCTCGAAAGCGTGGACCCCGTCAGCCGGCTGTGGCTTGAGGAGGTTTTTGCACCGGTGGTGATGCTGGCGCCCTTCGAGACTGTCGAGCAGGCGATAGCGCTGGCCAATGCCCCAGAGTACAGCTTGCATGCCGGTGTGTTCACCCGCGACCTGTCGCTGGCGTTGAGCCTGGCCCGGCGTATCGAGGCCGGCGGTGTAATGATCAACGACTCTTCCGACTACCGCTTCGATGCCATGCCATTTGGTGGCGCCAAGTATGGGAGTCTTGGGCGTGAGGGGGTGCGGTTTGCCTACGAGGACATGACCCAACCCAAAGTCGTCTGCTTCAACCAGATGGGTTGAGGGGGAGGGTACCTCGATGATCACTCGCTACGGATCAAGCGCGCGGATGTCACTGGCGGTCAGTTACAGGGGCCTGTTCGAAACGGCAGGCATCGTGGCCGACGACCTGCAACAGGATGTGCAGGGGCAGTTGCGTCAGGCGCTGAGCGTGATCGACGGCCTGATGGTGCAGGCCAACGTCGGCAAGGCGCAGCTGACGCGGGTTCAGATGTGGCTGGCCGACTACCGCCACTTCGACCTGGTCAACGAAGTGTACGACGCCTGGTTGCAAGGCTGTGCAAAACCGGTGCGGGCCTGCGTGGGTGCCGACCTGGGGGCTGGCTACCTGGTAGAGGTGCAGGTATTCGCCGTGTGCCCCGAATAGTCCTTTTCTCTATGACGAGTACCACGGGTCAACGCACAAACCGTGGTACCGCCCGTACATAGATCAGTTCGCTCACCAGCTCTACCAGGGTTTGCGTGATCACGGCTGCTGCCGCCAACCCGCGCATCTCTTCTGGCAATGCCAGCGCCAGCGGCAGCACCACCAGCGAGTTGCGCGTGGCTGCACTGAAGGTTACCGAGCGTGCCTCGCTGGCCGGCAGGTGCAGCAGGCGCGCACAGATGAAGCCGAGCACCGGCGCCAGCAGCATGAAGCCGATGTATACCGGAACCACCGGCAGCAAACGGTCGAAATCACGCAGTACCACGGCAATCTGCGAAGCGATCACCACCATCAGCACCAAGGCCATCGCCGGCACCGGCAACCACGCCCAGGCGTCGTTCCAGGTCGCGATTGCGCGCGAGCGCCGGGCACCGGCGCTGGTGAGCACCGCGAGGGCCATCGGCAACACGATCAACAGCACGAAGGCTTCCACGAACGGGGTGATGGAGATTGCCACCTGGCTGCTGCCACCCAGCATCAGGGCCAGGTACATCGGCAGCAGCACCAGTTGCGCCAGCAATAACACGGGGGTTGCGGCCAGGGTCAGGCGTGAGTCGCCTTTGCCAATGTGGGTGAACACCACCACGTAGTCGATGCAGGGCGTGAGCAGCACCAGCAAGGCTCCGACGAGGATCGCCGGGTGTTCCACCAGCCCGCGGGTGATGGCCCAGACAAGCAGCGGAACGAGAATGAAATTGGCCAGTAGCAGGGCCGTGATGAAGCGGCGGTTACCCAGGCCCTGGCGCAGGTCGAGGAAGGGTATTTGCAGGAACATCGCGTACATCAGCACGGCGATGGCGGGGGTGATCAGGGCTTCAAGCTGGCGCGCAGTGTCGCTGGCCAGCAGGCCGAAAACGATCGCGGCCAGTACGGCGGCGAAGTAGATGGGGATCTGCCGGGTTTCGAGTTGTTCTCTGGTCAAGGTGTGGCCTGTGGTTGGTGGTGTCAAACAGGGTAATACGTGATGGCACGTGGCTGCTCGAAATCATTCCCTGTGGGAGCGGGCGTGCCCGCGAACACCGGCGCAGCCGGTGCCATCCACCGCGTAGCCTTCTTCGCGGGCACGCCCGCTCCCACAGGATGTGTATCAGGCCTGCGAACGTGTTTCATGGTCCGTTCACGAAAAAGCCCGGCACTGGGCCGGGCTTTTTCACTTCAGGCAAGCGCCAATCAGTTGCCGTAAACCGGCAGCTTCTTGCAGATGGCCTTGACCTTCTCACGGACGGCGTCGATCACCGCTTCGTTGTTCAGGTCGGCCAGGATGTCGCAGATCCAGCCGGCCAGTTCCTTGCACTCGGCTTCCTTGAAACCACGGGTGGTAACGGCTGGGGTGCCGAAACGCAGGCCCGAGGTGACGAACGGCGAACGCGGGTCGTTCGGTACCGAGTTCTTGTTGACGGTGATGAAGGCTTTGCCCAGGGCGGCGTCAGCATCCTTACCGGAGATTTCCTGCTTGATCAGCGACAGCAGGAACAGGTGGTTCTGGGTGCCACCGGAAACCACGTCGAAACCGCGCTCGATGAACACGCTGGCCATGGCCTGGGCGTTCTTCACGACTTGCTGCTGGTAAGCCTTGAACTCTGGCTGCAGGGCTTCCTTGAAGCAGATGGCCTTGGCCGCGATGACGTGCTCCAGCGGGCCGCCCTGGGCGCCCGGGAAGACGGCGGAGTTCAGCTTCTTCTCGATGTCGGCGTTGGCACGGGCCAGGATCAGGCCGCCGCGCGGGCCGCGCAGGGTCTTGTGGGTGGTGGTGGTGACCACGTCGGCGAACGGAACAGGGTTCGGGTACACGCCAGCGGCAACCAGGCCGGCAACGTGGGCCATGTCGACGAACAGGTAGGCACCGACCTTGTCGGCGATGGCGCGGAAGCGGGCGAAGTCCAGAACCTGCGAGTAGGCCGAGAAGCCGGCAACGATCATCTTGGGCTTGTGCTCGACAGCCAGGCGCTCGACTTCGTCGTAGTCGATCAGGCCATTGCCGTCGATGCCGTACTGAATGGCGTTGTACAGCTTGCCCGAGGAGCTTACCGAAGCACCGTGGGTCAGGTGGCCACCGTGGGCCAGGCTCATGCCCAGGATGGTGTCACCGGCAGACAGCAGGGCCAGGTAGACGGCAGCGTTGGCCTGGGAGCCAGCGTGCGGCTGTACGTTGGCGTAGTCGGCGCCGAACAGCTCCTTGGCACGGTCGATGGCCAGTTGCTCGACGACGTCGACGTACTCGCAACCGCCGTAGTAGCGCTTGCCTGGGTAGCCTTCGGCGTACTTGTTGGTCAGGACCGAGCCCTGGGCTTCCATGACTGCCGGGCTGGTGTAGTTTTCCGAAGCGATCAGCTCGATATGCTCTTCCTGGCGCAGAGCTTCTTGCTGCATGGCTTCGAAGAGCTCGGCGTCGTACTTGGCAATGGTCAAATCACGGCTGAACATGGCGGTCCTCAAGGATCGGGGTAATTTGGGTGTGCATTCTAACCGATTGATTCGCGGCTGGCATATGAAGTGGCGTCAAGTCGCAGACCAATGGGCTTCATCTTGCATCCCGCGCCGTTTCTGGGCTGGGCGGGGGCGGGAGTTGACCTGGAAGTCCGCTTTTTTATGCAGGAATGCGGCGCGGTGGATGGCACCGGCTTGGCCGGTGTTCGCGGGTAAACCCGCTCCTACGGGGACCTTGTGTGCGGGTCAATGGAACATGAACAAGGTCTCGTTGGAGAATTGCGCCTCGAACTGATGCGCCGGCATCGGCCGCCCGAACAGATAGCCCTGCACCTCGTCGCAACCATGCTCGCGCAGAAACTCCAGCTGTTCGTGGGTTTCCACGCCCTCGGCGATGACTGCCAGGTTGAGGCTGTGGGCCATGGCGATGATCGCCCGGGCAATCTGCGCGTCCTGCTCGCCTTCGGGCAGGCCGTCGACGAAGGTCCGGTCGATCTTCAGGACGTCGATGGGGAACTGCTTGAGGTAGTTGAGCGACGAGTAGCCGGTGCCGAAGTCGTCTACCGCAATGCTCAGGCCGAGGTTCTTCAGGCTGGCAAGAATCTGCAGCGCCTCGTTCACCTCGCGCATCAGGATGCTTTCGGTCAACTCCAGTTCCAGGCATGCCGGCGGCAGGCCGCTTTCTTCCAGGATGTTGGCAATCCGTGTGCCCAGCTGGCCGTCGGAGAACTGCCGCGCCGAAATATTCACCGACACTTTCGGCACCCGCACCTTGGCCTTGTGCCAGGCCTTGAGCTGGCGGCTGGCCTCGCGCAGCACCCAGTCGCCCACGTCCACCACCAGGCCCAGTTCCTCGATCACCGGGATGAAGTCGCCCGGCGGCACCAGGCCTCGGGTCGGGTGACGCCAGCGCAGCAGTGCCTCGGCGCCGGTCAGGCGCTTGCCGTCGCCGCTGAACTGCGGCTGGTAATAGAGGATGAATTCGTTCTGCTCCATGGCATGGCGCAGGTCGCTTTCCAGCTCCAGGCGCTCCAGGGCGCTGGCGTTCATTTCGGCCTGGTAGAACTGGAAGTTGTTCTTGCCGCGCTCCTTGGCGTGGTACATGGCGGTGTCGGCGTTCTTCATCAGCTGGCTCAGCTCACTGCCATCCTGCGGGCTGAGGGCGATGCCGATGCTGGCGGTAACGAAGAACTCGCGGTTTTCCAGCACGAACGGCCGCACCAGGCTGCCGAGGATGTTCTCGGCCACGTGGATGGCGCGGTTCAGGGCCATTTCGCGGGTGGGGCGCGGTTGCAGCAACAGGGTGAACTCGTCGCCGCCCATGCGTGCCACCGTGTCGTCGTCGTCCACGCAGGCCAGCAGGCGCAGGGCCATGTCCTTGAGCATGCGGTCGCCGGCCGCATGGCCGAGGGAGTCGTTGATCGGTTTGAAGCGGTCGAGGTCGAGGAACATCAGCACCACCCAGGCCTTCTGCCGCTCGGCCTGCTGCAGGGCGTTGTACAAACGGTCCTGGAACAGTGTGCGGTTGGGCAGGTGGGTAAGGGCGTCGTAGTAGGCCAGGCGGTGGATGCGCTGTTCGCTGGCCTTGCGTTCGCTGATGTCGGTGAAGAAGCACACGTAGCTGGCCAGGTCGCCTTCGTCGTCCAGTACCGCGGTGATGCCGACCCAGGCCGGGTAATGGTCGCCGTCACGGCGCTTGAGCCACACTTCACCTTCCCAGCTGCCGCGCTGGTGCAGTTGCTTGACCACATAGCGCAGGTGGCCTTCCTGCTGTTCGTCGACAGTGAGCATGCCCGGCAGTTGGTCGAGCACTTCACTGACGGCGTAACCGCTGACGCGGCTGAACGCCTCGTTGGCCTGAACGATATAGCCGGCCGGGTCGGTGATGAGGATCGCCGACGTGGAATGTTCGAATACGGTCGCGGCCATGCGCAGGTCTTTTTCGGCACGGCGTTGCTGGCTGATGTCGCGGCCCACCCCGAGTACGCCTTCGAAGCGCTGGTCATCGTCCCACACCAGCACCAGGCGCAGCTCGATCGGGATCTTGCGGCCATCAGCACGCAGGCAGTCGAACAGGAACAGTTGGGTGGGTAACTGGCTGCACAGTTGCGCCATCTGCGCCGGATCGCCCATGGCCTTGCTGACACGCTCCATCAGGCTGTAGATGCCGGTGAGCTGAGCCGGGTTGGCGACGATCGACTGCCAGCCGTTGGCGAAGATCCAGTCGGCCTGGTAGCCCAGCACGCTCTGTACCGAGGGGCTGACATAATTGAGCTTGAGCTGGTTGTCGGTGGAAAAGATCACGTCGCTGATGCTTTCGGCGAGCATGCGGTAGCGTTGCTCGCTGTCACGAAGCGACTGGCTGGCCTCGATCTGAACGGTCACATCCTTGCCCACACCGATGATGCGCGTCACCAGGCCTTCGGCGTTGCGGGTCAGCACCTGCTCGCGGATGTCGTAGCAGCGCCAGCTTCCGTCGCGGTGGCGGAAGCGCAGCTGGCAGTGCAGCGGTTGGTCATGACAGTTGTCGCGCTGTTGGCGGCGCAGTGCCTGGTAGTGTGCGGCGTCCTCGGGGTGCAGCAGCAGCTCCCAGAAGCGGTCGCCCATCTGAGCCAGCTCGGTGCGGTCGTAGCCCAGGGTCTGGCCGAGGTGGCGGTTGCTGAAGATCATCCGCTGGCTCGGCACATCCTGCACATACAACTGGTCGGGTACGGTGCGTACCACGTCCGACCAGAAGCTTTCGCGTTCCAGTAGCGACAGCTCCACCTGTTTGCGGCTGGTGATATCGCTGATGCTGAGGATCACCGCCTGATAATCACGGCGCTGCAGCGGCAGGCGCGCCATCAGCCACAGGTGCAGTTCGGTGCCCTGCGGTGTCGGCAGACGCACTTCCAGCTCCAGCAACGGGCGTTGTTCGATCAGTGCGTCGATCAGTTGCATGCCGACGCTGTCTCGGCTGTCGCCAGTACCATCGATCAGCCGCTGCCAGGCACCTTCGTGGCAGTCGATGTTCAGCAGCTGGCGCGCCACTTGGTTGACCTCGGTGATCTTCAGCTCCAGCAGCAGCGAGCGGCGCAGGTTCGGGTCCAGCGCCAGGCTGTGCTTGAGTGCGGCCCGGTTACGCAGGTGGTAGCGGTCGAGCTGGCCGGGCAGGCTGGACAGGTCGAGCACGCACAGGGCAACGCCGGTGCCTTCAAAAATTTCCTGATAACGCCGGCGGTCTTCCTGCAGCGCCCGCTGGCGGCGACGCATGTTGATCAGCGCCAGCACTGGCAGCAGGGCGCAGAACAGCACCAGCAGGCACTTGCCGAGCAGCGCCGGCAATAATTTTTGCTGGGCCAGTTTGGCGTCGAACAGACCGCGTAGCTGCCAGGTGCTGTTTTCGATAAAGGCCAGCATCACGCTTTGCAGCGGCTCGTCGCTGGTGTCGGTTGCGGCATGGCGCTGCAGCACCTCGCCGCTGCGGCTGTTTTCCAGCAGCCACTGCGGGTGGCCACTGCCCTCGAGGTGGAGGGTGAGCTCGCGGTAATAGTCCGGTGACAGGCGCAGTAACCAGTAGCCGCTACCCTGTGCGGTATCCTGGCGCAGCAACAGGTACAGGAGGTGGTTGTCGGCCGAATTGGTGAAGAAGTACGGGCGACCCTGGCTCAGTACGAGCAACTCGTCAAGCGACTGGCGGTCGGGGCTGCCGGCCTGGCTGTCGGCGCGTAGCTGCCCGACGTTGTCCAGCCAGGCCACGCTCTGCAGGGCGGGAAGGCGCTCGCGCAGGGTACCGAGCAGGCTGGGCAGGGCGGCAGGTGTCGGTGCATCAGGGTAGGGTTGCACCACGTTCACGGCCTGTTGCGCCTTGAGCGCCATGTTCAGGCTCAGGTGGTCGGCCAGTTCCGCGGAGGCGTCCAGGCTCTGTTTGCGCAATTCGGCCTGGGTATGATTGAACTGGGCGAACAGCTGCCACAGCAGCAGGCCCAGCAGGATCAGGGCCAGCAGCGCCAGCGCACCCTTGATCGACCCGCGCAGGAGAGTCGCGGGTGCTTGTGGGGCGGAACGCAATGACGACGGATGAGTAAGGTTGGTCAAGCGTTGATCCTGCGATTGGGCTGGCGATGGCAGGGAATGATCGTGCACGGTGCGTGCCGGCGCCCGGCTTGCGCACCGCGGTGGCGCACTATAAGGCCGGACACCCGAAACCGGCTAGCATGCCTCGGATTATGGCGAAGTGCCAGCCATGTTGACCGATGGTGGCTGCCCGGTGGTTCGGCAAGCCCCTGTAACCTGTGCGAGAATAGCGCCCGCTTCACATGACAACGCATCGGAGATGTTCGGTTTTGGTTACTCACTTTTCCTCCAATGGCCTCGATTCCGCCTGCGGGCGCAGCAGTCAGACCCTTGTCAGCACTGCCGTGACCGAGGACGTATCCTGCAAGTCTTGCCAGCGTTCGCTGGGCAAACCCGAGGCGGCCGCTGCCGCAAAAAGCAAGGCCCCATCGCTGGCTGAACTGCGCAAGACCGCCAAGGTGGCAGCAGAGCCGGCTGTTGCAGTGGCGGCGGCCAAGCCAGCAGCCAAGGTGGTCAGCACTGCGCCTGCACCTGGCCAACCGGCCAAGGCGGCCGAGCAGCAACCTGCCCGCAGCGGCGGCTTCAGCGTGAAGTCCGCCTGGGCCGCGCGCCTGGCCGAGCAGGGCGACCGTTGCCGCCTGCCGCGGGGCAAGGCCAAACAGCGTCACGTCTGAGCCTCTTCGGCTGCCGTGCCGGCCCTTTCGCGGGCTCGCCCGCTCCCACAGGAATCGCGGATTCTTCAGACTCTGTGGTGACACTGTGGGAGCGGGCATGCCCGCGAAGAGGCCGGCACAGGCAATGAATTCATCCCAGTGACCGCACTGATCACACCCCACCATCGGCCCCTCCTATGCAACGCCGCGCGTTGGCGTAGAATGGTCGACTTTGTTCAATGACACCCCGTAAACACATCCCACTGGCCACCGCGTGCCGGGGCGATCGGCGATGTCTTTACCTATCTGATTAGAGGGCTTGGTTTTGGCTCAATACGTCTACACCATGCATCGGCTGAGCAAGGTCGTGCCGCCGAAGCGGGAAATTCTCAAGAACATTTCCCTGTCGTTCTTCCCAGGCGCCAAGATTGGCGTACTTGGCCTGAACGGCGCCGGTAAATCGACCCTGCTGCGGATCATGGCGGGCGTCGACAAGGAATTCGACGGCGAAGCCCGTCCGATGCCCGACATCAACGTGGGTTACCTGCCACAGGAACCGCAACTGGACCCAACCAAGACCGTGCGTGAAGTGGTCGAGGAAGCGGTCAGCGTAATCAAGGACGCCCAGGCCCGCCTGGACGAGGTCTATGCGGCCTACGCCGAGCCGGATGCCGACTTCGACAAGCTGGCCGCCGAGCAGGCCAAGCTGGAAGCCATCCTGCAGGCCGCCGATGGCCACAACCTGGAGCGCCAGCTGGACGTCGCTGCCGACGCCCTGCGCCTGCCGGCCTGGGATGCGCGCATCGAACACCTGTCCGGTGGTGAGAAACGCCGTGTGGCCCTGTGCCGCCTGCTGCTGTCGGCACCCGACATGCTGCTGCTCGACGAACCGACCAACCACCTGGACGCCGACTCGGTGGCCTGGCTGGAGCGCTTCCTGCACGACTTCCCGGGCACCGTGGTAGCCATTACCCACGACCGTTACTTCCTCGACAACGTCGCCGGTTGGATCCTGGAGCTGGACCGCGGCGCCGGCATCCCGTACGAAGGCAACTACTCGGGCTGGCTGGAAGCCAAGTCGGAGCGTCTGGCGCAGGAATCCAAGCAGCAGAGCGCCCACGAGAAGGCCATGAAAGAGGAACTGGAGTGGGTGCGCAAAGGCGCCAAAGCCCGCCAGTCCAAGTCCAAGGCCCGTCTGCAGCGCTTTGAAGAAATGCAGTCGCAGGAATTCCAGAAGCGCAGCGAAACCAACGAAATCTACATCCCGGCCGGTCCGCGCCTGGGTGACAAGGTTATCGAGTTCAAGAACGTCACCAAGGGCTACGGCGACCGTGTGCTGATCGACAACCTGTCGTTCTCCATGCCCAAAGGCGCCATCGTTGGCGTGATCGGTGGTAACGGTGCCGGTAAGTCGACCCTGTTCCGCATGTTGATGGGCAAGGAGCAGCCGGACTCGGGCAGCATCGAGATCGGTGAAACCGTACAGTTGGCCTGTGTTGACCAGAGCCGTGAGGACCTGGACGGCGCCAAGACCGTGTTCCAGCAGATCTCCGACGGTTCCGACCAGATCCGCATCGGCAACTACGAGATCCCTTCGCGTACCTACGTTGGCCGCTTCAACTTCAAAGGTGGCGATCAGCAGAAGTTCGTCAAGGACCTGTCCGGTGGTGAACGTGGCCGCCTGCACCTGGCCCTGACCCTGAAGGAAGGCGGTAACGTTCTGCTGCTCGACGAACCGTCCAACGACCTCGACGTCGAAACCTTGCGTTCGCTGGAAGAAGCCCTGCTGGACTTCCCGGGCGCCGCGATCGTGATTTCCCACGACCGTTGGTTCCTGGACCGTGTGGCTACTCACATCCTGGCGTACGAAGACGACTCGAACGTGGTGTTCTTCGAAGGTAACTACACCGAGTACGAAGCCGACCGCAAGAAGCGTCTGGGTGATGCTGCAGCCCAGCCGCACCGTGTACGGCACAAGAAACTGGCCCAGTAAGCCGGTTTTCTGATGCACAAGAATGGGGCCCCAAGTGGCCCCATTTTTGTGCCTGGCGGACCGCTATAAAGGGCGAGGCGAAGGTGTATTTTGTATACACTTACATAAAACGCACCAAATAATTTCAAAAAAACGACATTTCGCCCTATTCCGGTGCGATTGCTTCTTGGTACATTTCTGAAAAAAACCAATAAGTCCAATCCTCTTGGTGAGATGTCTACCATGATCGAATCTGTCGACAATTTCCTTGCACGCCTAAAGCAGCGTGACCCAGGCCAGCCGGAATTCCACCAGGCGGTGGAAGAGGTGCTGCGCACCCTGTGGCCATTCCTTGAAGCCAACCCCCACTACCTGCAGTCCGGCATCCTCGAGCGCATGGTCGAGCCCGAGCGCGCCGTACTGTTCCGCGTCTCCTGGGTCGATGACCAGGGCAAGGTGCAGGTCAACCGCGGCTACCGCATTCAGATGAGCAGTGCCATTGGCCCGTACAAGGGCGGGCTGCGTTTCCACCCGTCGGTGAACCTCAGCGTGCTGAAGTTCCTGGCGTTCGAGCAGGTGTTCAAGAACTCGCTGACCTCGCTGCCCATGGGCGGCGGCAAGGGCGGCTCGGACTTTGACCCGAAAGGCAAGAGCGACGCCGAAGTGATGCGCTTCTGCCAGGCGTTCATGAGCGAGCTGTATCGCCACATCGGCGCTGACTGCGACGTACCGGCCGGTGACATCGGCGTGGGTGCCCGCGAAATCGGCTTCATGTTCGGCCAGTACAAGCGCCTGGCCAACCAGTTCACCTCGGTGTTGACCGGCAAGGGCATGACCTATGGCGGCAGCCTGATCCGCCCGGAAGCCACCGGCTATGGCTGCGTTTACTTCGCCGAAGAAATGCTCAAGCGTCAGGACAAGCGTATCGACGGCCGCCGCGTGGCGGTGTCTGGTTCGGGCAACGTCGCCCAGTATGCTGCGCGTAAGGTCATGGACCTGGGCGGCAAGGTGATCTCGCTGTCTGACTCTGAAGGTACCCTGTATGCAGAAGCCGGGCTGACCGACGCCCAGTGGGACGCCTTGATGGAGCTGAAAAACGTCAAGCGCGGACGTATCAGCGAGCTGGCCGGGCAATTCGGCCTGGAGTTCCGCAAGGGCCAGACCCCGTGGAGCCTGCCGTGCGACATCGCCCTGCCATGCGCCACCCAGAACGAGCTGGGCGCCGAAGATGCCCGCACCTTGCTGCGTAACGGCTGTATCTGTGTGGCCGAAGGCGCCAACATGCCGACTACCCTAGAGGCTGTGGATATCTTCCTGGACGCCGGCATTCTGTACGCCCCGGGCAAGGCCTCCAATGCGGGCGGCGTAGCCGTGTCGGGCCTGGAAATGTCGCAGAACGCCATGCGCCTGCTGTGGACGGCCGGTGAAGTGGACAGCAAGCTGCACAACATCATGCAGTCGATTCACCATGCATGCGTGCACTACGGTGAAGAGGCTGATGGCCGGATCAACTACGTCAAGGGGGCGAACATTGCGGGCTTTGTGAAAGTGGCCGATGCGATGCTGGCTCAGGGCGTGGTCTGATCTGAGACCGTAGGGGGCCGCTTTGCGGCCCATCGCGACGCAAGGCCGCTCCCACAGGGATGGCGCCAGCTTTTAGAAGTTGAGCAAGACAGTTGCTTCCACAGGCTGGACTGCACCCGAGAAGTTGGACAACCAGGCAGTCAAGGCCCTGTGGGAGCGGCCTTGCGTCGCGATGGGCTGCAAAGCAGCCCCAGGGCCCTCAACCCTCACCCAGAATCTCAACCACCTCTATCACCTGTTCCCCCACCGGCCGCCGCCAGACCACCTCATCACCCGGCCCAGCCCCGAGCAAAGCCCGCCCCAATGGCGAACCCCAGTTGATCAACCCCCGCCCGGCATCCGCCTCATCCTCGCCCACCAGCTGCACCACCTGCTCCTGGTCCTGCGCGTCGACAAACCGCACCCGGCTACCAATCTGTACCTTGCTATGGGAAGTCGCCGCGGGTACCACCTGGGCGCTTTGCACCCGCGCGCTGAAGTAGCGCAGATCCCGCTCGGTATCGGCCAGCCGTTGCTTGTCACCCTGTTCGCCCTGCGCCTGCAGTTCGCTGCGCAAGGCATTCAGCTCGGCCACCCGTGTCTGCAGCTGGCGCAGGCCGCTGGCCGTCACATAGTTGGGCTGTTCGCTGATGCGCCGCTCGACCGGCTGGTCGGCTTGGTCGGCGGCTTGGTCTTCGTTGACGAATGCTCGGCTCATGTAGGGCCTCCTTGTGCATGAGACCATCATGGCAGGCCGCCGGTTTAAAGGAATGTCCGTTTGCGACTCAATTGTGGCGATAGGCCTTGGCAGCGCCGCGGTCCTTTTCCTGCTCCCAATCGCGGTCACGCTGGTCCCAGAAGCGCTCGTGGTATTGGCGCTGTTCTTCGCTGTTCTGCATGGCATGACACTGGCGGAAGCCATCGTCCCAGCCGGTTTCGTACTGACGATCGTGCAGGTAGCGCGGTACGTTTTTGCGGAAGTTGCCCACCATCAACCCGGCCGCCTGGCGGCCACTGCTGCAGCCGTCCTGGAAGCCATCCGCATAGGCGGGAGGGTAACCGTGGTTGACCATCTGCTCGTGGGTGGTTTCGCAACCTGACAGCAACAACGCAATGCACACGCCGAACCAGTACCGCGACATAGCCACAAAGCCCTCCAGTTGATGATTGGAAGTCTAGGTGGCGGTTTGTCGGGTAGGTGTCAAAACAGTGTCAAAGAGTTGGTTCAGTCACACTGCTTTACTAGCCTGACTGGCCAATTCGCGGGCAAGCCCGCTCCCACAGGTACTTGCACAGGCCACGGATCTTGTGGGGAGCCTTGTGGGAGCGGGCGTGCCCGCGAAAGGCCGCAGAGCGGCCTCAGTAGTGATACCACTTCAGCTCCAGCATCACCTCGTTTTGCGCCGTAGCCAAGTGGCTGAACTCCCGCGAGGCACTCAACCGAAGCCCAAGGTTCTGGCTGATTTCCCACTGCTGGTTCAGGCTTACACTGCGACGTACTTCGCCGTTGGTGAAGTAATCGCCCTTGGCCTCCAGCGTCATGTTGCCTAGCCCATTGCGCCACAGCAGCCCGCCATTGAAACCTGCCGCCGGGGCAATGAATTGAGCGAAGTCGTTGTGATGCTCGACCCGCACCGTGCCCAAGGCAAACCCCAGCAAACCGTCAGCCAGCTGCCAGGTGCCGCCAGCACCGCCATTCACATGGCTCACCAGCACTTCGTCATCATGCTTGCCCGGCACCCGCTCCAGCCCGCCTGCCACTTGCCATGACCAAGGCTTGAGCAGCTCGTTACGGGGTGTCAGTGAACGGATGGTGGCCAGGTCCAGGCGCTGCACCTGCCAATCGTTGCCTTCGTACTGGCGCAGCTTCAATTGCAGGATTTCGATCTGTGCGCCCAGCGGGAAGCCATAGGCGTTGTCATTCAGGTCGTGGTAGGCCATGCGCAAGCCATATTCGGCGTAGGCGCGGTCTTCACGGGTGCCCACGCCCAGTTGCCAGGTGCGCGAGTCATGGCCATCTTCGGGCAGGCCGGGGCGCTCGATCTGCAGGGGCGGCGGCGGGTTGCTGTTGATCGCCCGCAGCAACTCGAAGCTGCGTTTGGCCTGCCCTGGGTCGCGTTCCTGGCCATTGGCCCGATACCGCTCAAGGCGATACGCGGCATCTTGCACCAACGCTTGGCGTTCGCGAGGCAGGGCCTGGAATTCTGGGCTTTGCAGTTGCGCAGTGTCGGCGCTTACAGCCAGCACCTGGCGCTTTTCGTCGTGGTCGAGTGGCTCGGCCCTGGCCAGCAATTCACGTTCGCGAGAAGGGCGGTAAGTTTCGCTGGCGACCAGGCCGGACTGCTTCACGGCTTTCACCGTGTCGGTGGGAATGGCGGTCAGCGGGAACTGAGACGTCAGGTCCAGGCTCGGCCGGGCCACTTGCAGCAGCTCCAGCAGGCGATACGAGCAGTTTTCGTCGAAGAAGAAGTAGTCGAACTGGATCTGCTTCAGCTCCCACACATGCTCGACCATACGTCCGGTTTCTTCGGGGGTCAGGTCCAGCTGGTATTCCCACAGGTCGCGGTTTTCCAGGCTGCGGTATTCGGAGAGTTTTTCCTGGTAGGGCATCAGCGCGAACAGCCCCGGGTAGCCGCCCATCAGGCCTTTCCAGGCGTACAGGATGCTGTTGTCGCTGCCTTCGATATAGGCACCGAAGTTGATGGCGTAGCTCAGCAGCGTGGTGTCGTCGCTGCGGGTGTTGGACTGGTCGATGCGCAGCAGGGTGTGTCCGAACATCGACGACGGGCTGTTCAGGTAGGCTGCCGGGAAGATCAACGCGGCGCTGTGCGGGTCGATCGACTGGTACCAGGTCTTGAATTCCTGGCAGTCCGGTTGTGGCAAGTCTTGCAGGTCGAGCTGTTCGCGCAGCCAGCGGGTGCGCGCGGGGAATACGCACTGGGCGTGCTTGTCACCGAGGCTGGCCGGGGCATACAGCGCATCGACCGTAGCCTTGAGTTCCTGGTCCGGATGGTGCGCGCCATCTTCGGCGAGGAAGAACGCATCATCATCCACATAGCTGCGCCAGCCGCCGAGCTTGGCGGTTTCGTAATGTCCAATGGCGAGCCAGTAGGGGGTATTGGCCAATTGCTGGAGACGGCCTGGATCCAGCAGGGGAGCGGCATGAACAGGGGCGCAGGCACACAGCGCCAGGGCAGTGAGGCGTTTGAGCATATCGGGCAACTACTTCTTGACGATGCCGAAAAAGGCGAAACCCGCCCCGGGTGGGGCGGGAGCAGCTGTGCTTAGGCCTCGGTAGCGTATTTGGCCAGGCGTGGGTCGCTCTTCAGAACGGCCAGGGTGTTGCTGTGGACAGTTTCGGCAGTGACGTCGGCGCTGCTGAAGATCTGGTTGAAGTGCTGGTGGGTGACCGAGTTGAAGTAGCTGCGGTCCTCCGGTGCTACGCCGAGAACGACGGCATAGGTGGTCAGTGCTTCGCCCTGGCCCATGGCCATGTCTTCGGAAAGCTCGTTCATCATGCCGTTCATGGCGAACCAGGACTTGCCGCCGTAGGTCAGCGAAGCCTTGGTCGAGCAGCCGTTGGTGCCGGAGGTCATGCCGAAGGTGGCGTTACCGGAGGTGCCGTTGGTGGTAGAAGCCAGGAAGTGTGCCGGCGTGCCGCGCTGGCCTTCGAACAGCATGTTGCCCCAGCCGCAGTTCGGGCCGCCCGGCGCTTCGGCCATGGCGTTCAGCGAGACCACGGTGAACAGAGTACCCAGAAGAATCCGTTTCATAGCATTTGTTCTCTTTGTCTTAACCAAGGGTCAGGGTTTCTGGCAACTCGGTTGCCAGGTCGGGAAAGCTTTTCACCCACCCGCGCAGCTTGGAGTTTAGGCACGATCTAAAGGTTGCGTTGTTGATTGCGAAAAATTTGCTGTCACAAGACTGCACCGGCTGCGACATAAAGTCCCGTGGAGCCTTGCAAGGCGCGCGCGGGCAGCGCCAGAATGCTGCGTATCTGCCCCGCCGAAGTAAGGAAACCCAATGCCCGATCCTGTCGCTGCGCGCCTGCGTCTTGCGCCTGAAGCCCTGACCCGGCGTTTCTCCCCCGAGCAGTTTGCTTTTACCCATACCGACGATCTGGAGCCGTTTCGCGGAGTTCTGGGCCAGGAACGTGCTGTCGAGGCCCTGCAGTTTGGCGTGGCCATGCCGCGTCCTGGTTACAATGTGTATGTGATGGGCGAGCCCGGCACCGGGCGCTTCTCGTTCGTCAAGCGCTACCTCAAGGCCGAGGGCAAGCGCCAGCAGACCCCGGCCGACTGGGTCTACGTCAACCACTTCGACGACACCCGTGAACCACGTGCACTGGAGCTGCCGTCCGGAAGCGCCGCCGAGTTCATCAGCGACATGGGCGGATTGATCGACAACCTGCTGTCGACGTTCCCGGCGGTGTTCGAACACCCGTCCTACCAGCAGAAGAAGGGCGCCATCGACCGCGCTTTCAACCAGCGTTATGACCGCGCTCTGGATGTGATCGAGCGCGCGTCGCTGGAAAAGGACGTGGCCTTGTACCGCGATGCCAGCAACGTCGCCTTCACGCCGATGGCGGATGGCAAGGCGCTGGATGAAGCAGAGTTTGCCCAATTGCCCGAAGAGGTGCGCGAGCAGTTCCACGAGGACATTGCCCTGCTTGAGGAGCGCCTCAACGAAGAGCTGGCCAGCCTGCCGCAATGGAAGCGCGAATCGAACAACCAGCTGCGCCAGCTCAACGAAGAAACCATCACCCTGGCGCTGCAGCCGTTGCTGGCGCCGCTGTCGGAAAAGTACGCCGAAAACGCGGCGGTTTGCGCCTACCTGCAATCGGTGCAGTTGAACCTGTTGCGTACGCTGGTCGAGCAACTGGTCGATGACAGCAAGTCCGACGCCGTGGCCCGCAAGCTGCTCGAAGAGCAGTACGCGCCCAGCCTGGTGGTGGGCCATCACGCTGACGGTGGTGCGCCGGTGGTGTTCGAGCCACACCCGACCTACGACAACCTGTTTGGCCGTATCGAATACAGCACCGACCAAGGTGCGCTGTATACCTCCTATCGCCAACTGCGCCCAGGCGCGCTGCACCGTGCCAACGGCGGCTTCCTGATTCTGGAAGCCGAGAAAATGCTGGGTGAGCCGTTCGTATGGGACGCGCTCAAGCGTGCGTTGCAGTCGCGCAAGCTGAAGATGGAGTCGCCGATCGGTGAGCTGGGCCGTGTTGCCACTGTCAGCCTGCAGCCGCAGGTGATTCCGCTGAACGTCAAGCTGGTGATCATCGGCTCGCGCCAGCTGTACTACGCACTGCAGGACCACGACCCGGACTTCCAGGAGATGTTCCGCGTGCTGGTGGACTTCGATGAAGACATGCCGATGGTCGACGAGAACCTGGAGCAGTTCGCCCAGCTGTTGCGCACCCGCACCAACGAAGAGGGCATGGCGCCGCTGACCAGTGACGCGGTAGCGCGTCTGGCCACCTACAGTGCTCGTCTGGCCGAAAACCAGTCGCGTCTGTCGGCGCGTATCGGCGACCTGTTCCAGCTGGTCAGCGAGGCTGATTTCATTCGCCAGCTGGCCAGTGACGAAATGACCGACGCAGGCCACATCGAGCGTGCGCTGAAGGCCAAGGCCACCCGTACCGGCCGTGTGTCGCAACGGGTGCTGGACGACATGCTCGCCGGCATCATCCTGATCGACACGGAAGGCGCGGCCATCGGCAAGTGCAACGGGCTGACCGTGCTGGAAGTGGGTGACTCGGCGTTCGGCATGCCCGCGCGTATTTCGGCCACCGTCTACCCCGGCGGCAGCGGTATTGTCGATATCGAACGTGAGGTCAACCTTGGCCAGCCGATCCACTCCAAAGGGGTGATGATCCTCACCGGTTACCTGGGCAGCCGCTATGCCCAGGAGTTCCCGCTGGCGATCTCTGCCAGCATCGCCCTGGAGCAGTCCTACGGCTACGTGGACGGCGACAGCGCCTCGCTGGGCGAAGCCTGCACGCTGATCTCGGCCTTGTCGCGCACGCCGCTCAAGCAGTGCTTCGCCATCACAGGCTCCATCAACCAGTTTGGTGAAGTGCAGGCGGTGGGTGGAGTGAACGAGAAGATCGAGGGCTTCTTCCGCCTTTGCGAGGCGCGTGGCCTGACCGGCGAGCAGGGGGTGATCATTCCGCGTGCAAACGTCGCCACCTTGATGCTTGACGAGCGCGTGTTGCAGGCGGTGGAGAACGGCATGTTCCACGTCTACGCGGTCAGCCAGGCTGATGAGGCGCTGAGCCTGCTGGTGGGCGAGGAGGCCGGGGTACTCGACGACAAGGGGCTGTTCACCGAGGGCAGCGTCAATGCCCGAGTGGTGGAGCGCCTGCGTGAAATTGCCGAGATGATCAGCGAGGAAGACATCGAGAAGGCAGAAAAGGAACGCCTGGAAGAGGTGATTGCCCAGGCCAAACCGGCTTGAGTCAATAAACTGGCGCTGACGGCGATGTGCTACCGTTCAGCGCCAGTTTTCCATCTTTCTGAGCGGTTCCTCTATGCTGGAACTTAAGGACGGTACAGCGTTCAGGATGGAAACAGCCTGAGGGTTTCGGGCTGAACAAGGCTCATTGGAGGGGACGCGGCCATGCGCAACCTCAGCCTCACACGCCAGTGCCTGGGCCTGGTGACCCGTATCGAATGCAGCATTCGTCCACTGGCCGGGGATAACGGCATGTGGACCCTGCTGTTCGCCGCCGGCATGGCCGGTGAACAACCCTCCGCGATCAAGGCGCAGGGCCCGTTTCATGGGCCACTGGTGGCCGAGTCGGTGCTCAATGCCATCGTCGACAGCCTGACCATGCATGGTTATCAGGTGGCCGATGACCCGCAGATCTGGTGTCTGCATTTGCAGGCGCAGTTGCGGCGGATCAATGGTGAGCGGTGTCGCAACCTGGGGGATTACCAGTTTCATCCTGAGACCTGAAGAATGCCGGGGCCGCTTTGCGGCCCATCGCGACACAAGGCCGCTCCCACAGGTACAGCATCGGCTTGCTGTGGGAGTGTGGCCTTGTGTCGCGATCAGGCTGCGGAGCAGCCCCCGGGCTTTTGCTGTAACAGGTGGCTGGCTATACTCGCCGTCGCTTTTTTAGTCACCTGATGAGTCCTGAACTTCATGGAACGTATCCTCGAAAACGCGATGTATGCCTCGCGCTGGCTGCTCGCACCGATCTACTTCGGCTTGTCCCTCGGCCTGCTGGCCCTGGCGCTGAAATTCTTCCAGGAAGTGGTCCACGTCCTGCCCAATGTCTTTGCGTTGAGCGAAGCTGACCTGATCCTGGTGATCCTGTCACTGATCGACATGTCGCTGGTTGGTGGCCTGCTGGTGATGGTGATGATTTCCGGCTACGAGAACTTCGTCTCGCAACTGGACATCGATGAAAGCAAGGAAAAGCTCAACTGGCTGGGCAAGATGGATTCCTCGTCGCTGAAGATGAAGGTTGCCGCGTCGATCGTGGCGATTTCCTCCATTCACCTGCTGCGGGTGTTCATGGATGCGCAGAACATCTCCACCGATTACCTGATGTGGTACGTGATCATCCACATGACCTTCGTGGTCTCGGCGTTCTGCATGGGTTACCTGGACAAGCTGACCAAGCACTGAGTCCCGCCAGGCCTCACTGCAACTCCTGTGGGAGCAACTGTCTTGCTCAATTTCTGAAAGCTGGCGTGATCCCTGTGGGGCTTGCCCGCGAACACCGGCAAAGCCGGTGCCAGCCACCGCGTGGCCTGCTTCGCGGGCACGCCCGCTTCCACAGATATCGAGGCTCAACTGACGAGTGGCGTCAGTCATGCCTTGCGCATTCTCCCTTCCTGTACAAAAAATGAGCTCTCATGCGTGGTTCCCATCGCGAGGTGCTCTCATGAACCTGCATCAGCTCAATACCGAGGCCAGGGCTGGCCATGTCGACGAACTGAACCTGATCGCCATCGAAGGCGGTGACTACCTGCTCGAGGCCCGGGTCAAAGGCCATCCTCACCCCCTGTCCGATACCCGTGGTGAACGCTTGCGCGTGCACTCGGTGGAGGATGCGCGCAAGTTGCTGCAAACCATCCCCATGGTCTCGATGAACCTGGTGCACTGGTCGGTGCAGGACGAAATGTGCGGCATGGGTACGCACCCGGAAGAAGACCTGAAGGTGCCGATTTCCCAGCGTTCGGCCTGGTAGCTGCTCGCAGCGCCCCAGTGTGCTAGGCTGCTCGCCCTTTTTATCAAGGGCGCGGCTGCATTGCGCCCTGCAGTGGAGCACGACAATGTCCGAACTCAACCTGTCTACCGACGAAACGCGCGTCAGCTACGGTATCGGCCGTCAGCTGGGCGGCCAGCTGCGCGACAACCCGCCACCAGGCGTTAGCCTGGAAGCCATCCTGGCCGGCCTGACCGACGCCTTCAACGGTGCCGACAGCCGCGTCAGCGAAGCCGACCTGTCGGCCAGCTTCAAGGTCATCCGCGAGGTGATGCAAGCCGAAGCTGCAGCCAAGGCCGAAGCCGCTGCTGCTGCTGGCAAGGAGTTCCTGGTCGAGAACGCCAAGCGTGAAGGCATCACCACGCTGGCTTCGGGCCTGCAGTTCGAAGTGCTGACCGCTGGTGAAGGCGCCAAGCCGACCCGCGAAGACAACGTGCGTACGCACTACCACGGCACCCTGATCGACGGCACCGTGTTCGACAGCTCCTACGAGCGTGGCCAGCCGGCTGAATTCCCGGTAGGCGGCGTGATCGCTGGCTGGACCGAAGCCCTGCAGCTGATGAACGCTGGCAGCAAATGGCGCCTGTACGTGCCAAGCGAGCTGGCTTACGGCGCCCAAGGCGTTGGCAGCATCCCGCCGCACAGCGTTCTGGTGTTCGACGTCGAGCTGCTCGACGTTCTGTAATGCCCTGGAGGCCGGCCCTGCCGGCCTCAATTCCAGTCTGTCCCCCCAGGGCGCAACGCCCGCGCATAGCAGAACAGAAACAGATTCCGTACCAGTTCCTTGAGCACCCCCGGTTCACTCGAATTCAGCCCGCTCATGTCCAGGTCACCCTGGTCACGCAGTTCGTCGAGGGCTTCTTCTTCAAGCACCGCGCACACTTCGCCGGTTTCCCGATGAAGAATGCGCAGGTAGGGGTGAGGGCGTTCCAGCCAGGCGTCGATCAGATAAGTCATGGCTATTCTCCTTGGAAAGCAATTCCAATGAGAATAATTCTTATTACCAGAATAGCAAGCGCCAATTGGCGTTTTTTTGCCTGATCAGACTTTGCGGACGAACTCGGACTTCAGCTTCATGGCGCCGATGCCGTCGATTTTGCAGTCGATGTCGTGGTCGCCGTCGCACAGGCGGATGTTCTTGACCTTGGTGCCAACCTTGACCACCAGGGACGAACCCTTGACCTTGAGGTCCTTGATCACAGTGACGGTGTCACCGTCTTGCAGGATGTTGCCGACCGAATCTTTCTTCACCACATCGTCGCTGGCCGCCTCGGCATCGCCGCTGGCCGACCACTCATGGGCGCATTCAGGGCAGATAAGCTGAGTGCCATCCTCATAGGTGTATTCGGAGTTGCATTTTGGGCAGGGTGGCAGAGTGCTCACTTCGGTTCCTCAAACAAACAGACGGGCGGTTAAAAGCCCACATTGTAAAAGGTATTTTTCCGGAAGTGATTATGTCCGGACAAAAAGCACCACGGGCAAGCGCGCTCCCCACAGATGGTGCAGGAGCGGGCTTGCCCGCGAATGAAGTCGACTCGGTCTGTCAGTGCGTACGCGCGACCGCAAACTCGCTCAGTTCAACCAGCGCATCCCGGTATTCACTGGCAGGCAGCACTTCGAGGCAGGCGATGGCGCGTTTCACGTAATCGCGCGCCAGCTCGGCGGTGTATTTCAGTGCGCCCGATTCTTCGACCGCAACGCGAATCTGTTCCAGATCTTCCAGGCCACCCTTCTGGATCGCCTGGCGTACCAGCGCCGCCTGCTCGGCAGTGCCTTCGCGCATGGTGTAGATCAGCGGCAGGGTAGGTTTGCCCTCGGCCAGGTCGTCACCGACGTTCTTGCCCAGGGTCTGCGAGTCACCCTTGTAGTCCAGCAGGTCGTCGACCAGCTGGAAGGCCACGCCCAGATGGTCGCCAAAGGTACGCAGGGCTTCGCGCTGCTCGTCGGTGGCCTGGGCCAGCGCCGCAGCACTGTGGGTAGAAGCTTCGAACAGCATCGCCGTCTTGCCGCGAATGACCTCCATGTAGACTTCCTCGGTGGTGCTGGCGTCGCGTACGCGCGACAGTTGCAGCACTTCACCTTCGGCAATCACCCGGGTGGCCTTGGACAGGATCTGCATGACCGGCATCGAGCCCAGCTCGACCATCATTTCGAACGAGCGCGAATAAAGGAAGTCGCCCACCAGTACGCTCGGCGCGTTGCCCCACAGGGCATTGGCGGTAGAGCGGCCACGGCGCATGCCGGACATGTCGACCACGTCGTCGTGCAGCAGGGTGGCGGTGTGCAGGAATTCGATGGTGGCGGCCAGCAGGCGCAGGTCGTCGCCTTCGCGGCCCAGGGCCTTGCCACACAGCAGTACCAGCAGGGGACGCAGGCGCTTGCCACCGGCGGACGTGATATAGTCGCCGATCTTCGATACCAGCGGCACGCGCGAGGTCAGCTGCTTCTTGATGATCTCGTCGACGGCGCTGAAATCATCAGCCACCGCGCGGTAGAAGGTTTGGGGTTGCATCGGCTGCTCCAGTGAGGTTGCGCGGCATGCTAGGTCGCGGGTCCCGGTGTGTCAAGGCGCGGTGCCCGCAGGCCGGGGGCGGCACTTGCAAGCAAAACCGCGGTTGCGTACAATCGCGCACCCTAACTTCCTGGGCAGCACCTGCCTTACGCAATTGCGCCGGGCCGTTCCAGCCCTGTGCAGCCATGCCAGCCAATACTCATCATATAAAGCGCTGGGTGAGCAGGATTATCGGAGAAATACCATGTCTTACGCAGTAATCGTTACCGGCGGCAAGCAGTACAAAGTCGCTGAAGGTGAATTCCTCAAGATCGAAAAACTGGAAGTCGCCACTGGCGAATCCGTGACCTTCGATCGCGTTCTGCTGGTCGCCAACGGTGAAGAAGTCACCATCGGTGCTCCAGTTGTTGCTGGCGCTAAAGTAGTGGCCGAAGTCGTTTCGCAAGGCCGCCACGACAAGGTTCGCATCATCAAGTTCCGTCGTCGTAAGCACCACATGAAGCGTATGGGCCACCGCCAGTGGTTCACCGAGATCAAAATCACCGGCATCCAGGCTTAATCCCCTAGATCCCCTGAATTTATTTGGAGAATTGAACCATGGCTCACAAGAAGGCTGGTGGTAGTACTCGTAACGGTCGCGACTCAGAATCGAAACGCCTTGGCGTGAAGATGTATGGCGGCCAGGTTATCAAGCCAGGCAACATCATCGTCCGTCAGCGCGGTACCGAATTCCACGCTGGCTACGGCGTTGGCATGGGCAAGGACCACACCTTGTTCGCCAAGATCGAAGGCGTGATCAAGTTCGAGAAGAAAGGCGAGTTCATGCGCCGTTACGTGAGCATCGTCGCCGCTTAATCGCGACGTCGCTCCAGAAGCCCCGTCATGCGACGGGGCTTTTTCGTTTGTGGTGAGCCTCTTGCAAAGCTGTTTGTCTGGGTTGCCGGCGTTGGTTTCTACGGTCGTACGGGGCCGCCGCGCTCATTTTTGCAAGAGCCTCATGTTTTTGAGTCATTCAGCTCGTCTGCCGACGAGAGGCGGTTTTAATGAAGTTTGTTGACGAAGTATCCATTCGGGTCAAGGCCGGTGACGGTGGCAACGGTTGCATGAGCTTCCGTCGCGAGAAGTTCATCGAGAACGGCGGCCCTAACGGCGGTGACGGTGGTGACGGCGGCTCGGTGTACATGATTGCCGACGAAAACCTGAACACCCTGGTCGACTACCGCTACACCCGTCACCATGAAGCCCAGCGTGGCTCCAACGGCGGTAGCACCGACTGCACCGGCAAGAAGGGTGAAGACCTGTTCCTGCGCGTGCCGGTCGGCACCACCGTGATCGATGCTTCCACGCAGGAAGTGATCGGTGACCTGGTCACCCCCGGCCAGAAGCTGATGGTCGCGCAAGGTGGCTGGCACGGGCTGGGCAACACCCGTTTCAAGTCGAGCACCAACCGTGCACCGCGCCAGACCACCCCAGGCAAACCGGGTGAGCAGCGTGACCTGAAGATGGAAATGAAGGTGTTGGCCGACGTCGGCCTCCTGGGCTTGCCGAACGCCGGCAAGAGTACCTTCATCCGTTCGGTCTCGGCTGCCAAGCCGAAAGTCGCCGACTACCCGTTCACTACCCTGGTGCCAAACCTGGGCGTGGTCAGCGTCGACCGCTGGAAGAGCTTCGTCATCGCCGACATCCCCGGCCTGATCGAAGGCGCTTCCGAAGGTGCCGGCCTGGGTATCCGCTTCCTCAAGCACTTGGCGCGTACGCGCGTGCTGCTGCACCTGGTGGACATCGCGCCGCTGGACGAAAGCAGCCCGGCCGATGCCGCCGAAGTCATCGTCAACGAGCTGACCCGCTTCAGCCCGTCGCTGGCCGAGCGTGAGCGCTGGCTGGTGCTGAACAAGGCCGATATGGTCATGGACGACGAGCGCGACGAGCGTGTGCAGGAAGTGATCGACCGTCTGGAGTGGGAAGGCCCGGTCTACGTGATCTCGGCTATTTCCAAGCAGGGCACCGACAAGCTTAGCCACGACCTGATGCGTTACCTCGAAGACCGCGCCGACCGCCTGGCCAACGACCCGGCCTACGCCGAAGAGCTGGCCGACCTTGACCAGCGTATCGAAGACGAAGCCCGTGCCCAGCTGCAGGCCCTGGACGACGCCCGTACCCTGCGTCGTACCGGCGTCAAGAGCGTGCATGACATCGGCGACGACGATGGTTGGGACGATGATTTCGAGGACGACGAAGACGGTCCGGAAATCATTTACGTGCGCGACTGATCGGTTGCAGTACACTAAACGCCGCTCTCTGGAGCGGCGTTTTTGTATCCACGGTATCTACAGATTCGACATAGGTTGGAAGAAGATGCGAAGCAAGGTGACGGGCGCCAAGCGCTGGGTCGTTAAGATTGGCAGTGCTCTGCTGACCGCCGATGGCAAGGGCCTCGACCGCGGTGCAATGGCCGTTTGGGTCGAGCAGATGGTCGCGCTGCGTGAGGCAGGCGTGGAGTTGGTACTGGTCTCCTCCGGGGCCGTGGCTGCCGGCATGAGCCAGCTGGGCTGGACCAAGCGACCGAGTGCGATGAACGAGCTGCAGGCGGCTGCCTCGCTCGGCCAGATGCGTCTGGTGCAGGCCTGGGAGTCGAGCTTCGGGGAGCACGGGAAGCACACCGCGCAGATCCTGCTGACCCATGACGACCTGTCCGACCGCAAGCGTTACCTGAATGCCCGCAGCACCCTGCGCACCTTGGTCGATCTGGGCGTGGTGCCGGTGATCAACGAAAACGACACCGTGGTCACCGACGAGATCCGCTTCGGCGACAACGACACCCTGGCGGCGCTGGTGGCCAACCTGGTCGAGGCCGACCTGCTGGTGATCCTCACCGACCGCGATGGTATGTTCGATGCCGACCCGCGCAACAACCCCGAAGCGCAGTTGATCTACGAAGCCCGTGCCGACGACCCCTCACTGGATGCCGTGGCCGGTGGTACCGGTGGTGCCCTGGGCCGTGGCGGCATGCAGACCAAGCTGCGTGCGGCGCGCCTGGCTGCCCGTTCCGGTGCTCACACCATCATTATCGGTGGCCGCATCGAGCGCGTGCTGGACCGCCTGAAGGCGGGCGAGCGCCTGGGCACCTTGCTGTCGCCCGAGCGCGGCATGCTCGCGGCGCGCAAGCAGTGGTTGGCCGGTCACCTGCAAACCCGTGGCACCCTGGTGCTGGATGCTGGTGCCGTGCAAGCGCTGCGTCAGGCCAACAAGAGCTTGCTGCCGGTTGGCGTGAAGACTGTGCAGGGCAGCTTCCGTCGTGGCGAGATGGTGGTGTGCGTCGGCCCGGACGGTGTTGAAGTGGCTCGCGGCCTGGCCAACTACAGCGCCCTGGAGGCGCAGAAGATCATTGGTCAGTCGTCCGAAGCCATCGAGTCGATCCTTGGCTATAGCGCCGAGCCGGAACTTGTACACCGCGACAACCTGGTGCTGGTATGAGCCTGCTGAAGAACGTAATCGCTGTGGCAGCGTGCGTGCTGCCGATGTTGGCCGGCGCCGAAGAGGTCGGCCAGGTGTCCACCGTGTTCAAGTTCGTCGGGCCGAACGACCGCATTGTGGTCGAGGCCTTCGACGACCCTAAGGTAGAGGGCGTGACGTGCTACCTGTCCCGGGCCAAGACTGGCGGGGTGAAGGGGGGCTTGGGGCTGGCCGAGGACCGGGCGGAGGCATCGATTGCCTGTCGTCAGGTCGGGCCGATCAACTTCAAGGGTGAGCTCAAGGATGGCGAGGAAGTGTTCAAGGAACGCACCTCGCTGGTGTTCAAGACCATGCAGGTGGTGCGTTTTCTCGACAAGAAGCGCAACACGCTGGTGTACCTGGTGTACAGCGACCGCATGATCGAAGGCAGCCCGCAGAATGCGGTGACTGCCATTCCGATCCTGCCTTGGGCTCATTGATAGCCCGCTCCTGCATACGCATCGGTGGTTGGGCGCAGGCCGTCGTAGGAGCGGGTTCACCCGCGAAAGGGCCGGACCTGCTGGCCAATTTCCACCCGCCGTTCATCGTTGCCGCCGCCACCGTATTCGCGGGTAAACCCGCTCCTACATACGCATCGGTGGTTGGGCGCAGGTCGTCGTAAGAGCGGGTTCACCCGCGAAAGGGCCGGACCTGCTGGCCAATTTCCACCCGCCGTTCACCGTTGCCGCCGCCACCGTATTCGCGGGTAAACCCGCTCCTACATACGCTCGGTGGTTGGACGCAGGCCGTCGTACGCATCGGTGACTGGACACAGGCCGCCGTAGGAGCGGGTTCACCCGCGAATGGGCCGCAACGCGGCCCCGGCTATCTCAGGCCAGTTCCTCGGCCTGATCCTCACGCACAACCGCTTTCACTTCATCCAGCCGGCTGATGAACTTCCAGTCCGCCTCGTCGATGTAGATGCCGTTCGGCCCGCTGCCACCTTCCAGGTCGATCGCAACGTGCGCCGAGACCTGTGGTTTCACACTCGCCAGGATCGGCACGAAGCCCAGTTGCTGGCTGGTCTCCAGCAGTGCCGCCTGGTTGCGTTCGTCGATGTCTGCCGCTTCGTCCAGGTAGTACGGCAGGCGAATGCGCCCGGCCAGGTCACGGTCCATCAGGTGCAGCAACAGGTACATGTTGGTCAGCGCCTTGATCGTCATGGTGGTGCCGTTGGACGCCGCACCGTCGATGTCGGCGTGGATGATCGGCTGGCCATTGACCTTGGTGATCTCGAACGCCAGCTCGAACAGGTCCTTCAGGCCCAGCTGGTTGTGGTTGGCCGCCACCAGCCGTGCCAGGTACTCCTTGGCCTCTTCGTTCTTGTTGTCCTGATCGGCACTCTGGGTCAGGTCGAAGACCGACAGGGTTTCGCCTTCTTCGTACTGGCCGGCACTGTGGATAATCTGGTCGATGTGCTTGAGCGCTTCCTTGTTCGGCGCCAGTACCACGCGGAAGCTTTCCAGGTTGGAAACCTGGCGCTTGTTGATCTCGCGGTTGAACAGGGCCAGCTGGTGCTCGAGGCTGTCGTAGTCGCTGCGGATGTTGCGCAGGGTTCGGGCGATGTCGGTGACCGCAGCGCGGCGTGCCTTGGCCAAGGTCAGGGCTTCGTCGGTACGGTGCGCGTAGGCGTTCACCAGCAGTTGCAGACGGCGTTCCATGTCGTCTTCGCTGTCGAACTTGGCAACGCCTTTCAGGCGCACCTGGGCGTACAGCGCCTCGATCTGGTTGTCCACCCGCTGAAGGCTTTGCCAGCTGTCCTGGTAATCATTGAGCAGCGGCAGCAGGTTGTCCATCGAGTCGTCGATGGCTTCCATGTATGGCGTGCCGTAGGGCAGGTCGGCCGGCAACAGCTGGCGACGGCGCAGGGCGTCTTCCAGGGTGCGCTGCTTGGACTCGAGGTCGCCGAGCTGGCGGCCGACCAGTTGCAACTTGGCTGACAGCTGCTGGACGCGCTCGGTGAAGGCGTCGCTGGAGCGCTTGAGTTCGTCCTGGGCCGCTTCCAGCTGCGAGAGCTGTTCCAGCTTCTCGGGCTCTTCGGCGGTGAGGGTTTGGCTACGGCGGAAGTCTTCCAGCGCCTTCTGCGCGTCCAGCACTTCCTGGTACAGGGTTTCGGTCTGCGCTTTGGACGCGGAGCGGTCGGCGGCCACGGCCTGCTGGGTCTTGAGCTGCTTGAGTTCTTTTTCCAGGCGCTCTTTCTGGTCGCGCAGGGCGGCGCGGTCGGCCAGGGCCTGCAGGGCCGGTGGGTCGATGTGGGTCAGGTCAATGGCCAGGCCCGGGGCCTCGAAGCGCTCGCCCTTGAAGCCGTCGAGCACCGCTTCCAGCGATTTTACCCACAGGTCGCTGTCGTCCAGCTCGATACCGCGGTCGCCCAGCGGCAGGCTGAACAGCGCGCCGTTGAACAGGCGCATCAAGCGGTCGACGTCCTGCTGCGAGAACTCTTCGCGCAGGCGGGCATAGCTGTTGTTGTCAGCGTGATCCAGCTGCTGCTTGACCTGCTTCAGGCGTTTTTCCAGGTCGCGTACGCGCTCGTCGAGGTCTTCGGCACTGAACTGCCGTGACTGGGCCAGCGCGCCGGCCAGCTCGTCGTGGGCGTCTTTGGCCGCCAGCAGTTGCTGCTCCAGTACCTTGACGTCATCGACCAGCGCAAAGCGGTGCTTGAGCACCGACAGCTCGCCTAGCCAGCGCTGGATACCGGTAATTTCACGCTCCAGGCGCATCAGCTCCTGGGTGCCGCCACGCTGGTCGTTCTGCAGGCGGTCCTGCTCGCCACGGTAGTGCTCGGACTGGATGACCAGCTCTTCCTTGCGCGCCATGGCGTATTCCTGCCAGGTGCCCAGCAGGGTGTCGAGCACAGGCGAAATGCGGTGCAGCTTGCCACGCAGGATATCGCGCTGGGCCACGCCACCGGCCAGGGCCTCGACCAACGGGCCGGCAGCGACCAGGGCGTTGTAGTCCTGCTCCATGCGGCGTACGTCGCGGAAGGCTTCCTCGCACGCAGCGATGTAGTCGACGCTGCCCGAGCGCAGGCTGTGCTCGAAGGCGTCGAGGAACAGTTGCTTGAGCTTGGCGGCGGTGATCTCACGCATGTGCAGCAGGTTGATGAACAGCGCGCGGAAGGTTTTCAGGCTTTGCTCGCTGGTGGAGCGCAGCGGGATCATGGTCAGGTCCAGCGGCACCGAAGTGTGTCCGCCCACCAGCAGCCGGCGCAGTTCGTCCGGCTTCAGCTCGTAAGCCTTGATCCCCAGGCGCTCAAGGTTGGTGAACAGCTCTTTCTGACGCAGGCAGGTGTCGTTCTTCTGGTAGTGGGCCAGGTCCAGCTCGCCTTTGTAGGCGAAGAACTGGTGGCCGAAACCCCCACCCGGGCCGCGCCCGACCACACCGATCACGTGCGGGCCGTGGGGCAGGCTCAGTTCGCAAAGAATGTACGAGGTGTCGCTGGCGAAGTAGAAACGGCGCGATTGCTCAAGGCTGTACTTGCCGAAACTCATGTCCGACATGCGTGCCAGGATCGGGAACTGCAGGGCATTGATCGATGCCGATTTACCCAAGTTGTTGGCGCCGTATACCGACAGCGGGTGCTCCAGCGGGAACAGGCCAAGGCTGTAGCCGGCGGTGTTGAGCAATGCGAAGCGGCGGATGCCGTAGCGTTCCTGGCTCATGCGTCAATCTCCTGTTGCTCTTCGCGGATGGCCCGGGCCAGGGCGTCCTCTTCGCTTTCCTCGCCCTGGAAAGGCGTGAGGTCGAGCGGGTCGTCGGTACGGTTGAGTTCTTCGGCGCTTTCTTCCTCGACCAGTACCGGGGTCGGCAGCGGCAGGGCGCTGTGCAGGGTGGCGGCCAGGTCGCGGTCCTGCTGCACCGACAGGCACACATCGAGGAAGCGGTGCATGGGCGGCAGGAAGCGGTAGATGCCGCCTTCCTCATGGGCGAAGCCGAGCTGGGTCATGCGCCGCAGGATTTTTTCTTCCAGCTCGTCCACGGTCTGCACTTCGGCCTGCAGGAACAGGTCGCGGTACTTGTCCAGCAGCGAGGGCAGTTCGTCGCGGCCGATGCTGCCACCGTCGAGCACGGCCATCGGGTCGCGGCCCTGGTCAGCAAGGTGCTCGACCAGGATGAAGGTGAACAGCGACAGGCGCTGCGCGGTCTTGTTGACCTGCGCGGCGGTCATGTCCGGCACGAAGTAGTAGAAACCACGGGTATCGCACACCAGTTCGAAGCCCAGGGCCTTGAACAGGGTGCGGTACTGGTCCTGGAAGTTCGACAGCTGGGCGTACAGCTCAGGGTCGCGCCGGCTGACGTGGAAGCCTTTGAACAGCTCGCGGAAGATCGGCGCGAGCTGGGACAGTTCGGAAAGATCAAGATGCATGGGCTGGGCTCGCGTTGGGTTCGGTAGGCGCGCTGGGGGCGTCTTCGCGGCTGGAGGTCAGGGCGAACGAATGCAGGCTGACCAAATGTTCCTGGGTGGTGTATTCGCGGCGGTCGAGGCGTTCGCGCTTGAAGCGCTTTTCCCGCGACAGGCGCGAGAACCAGTACAGTAGCTCGTCGGTGGCGCCTTCGGGCTCCTGCTCCAGCAGCCAGACCATCAAGTCGGGCAGTGGCAGGGCCTGTTCGCAGCGTTCGGCCATTTCCTTGACCGTGCGCGGGGCGCGGGGCAGGGCGCCGGACTGGGTCTTGTGGGCTTTGGGGAAGCGCGCCGGTTTGGGCTCGAAGCGGGCCAGTGCGTAAACGTAGGCCTCGACCTGGCTGGCACTGCCAAGGAAGGTGCTTTGCGGGCGGGTGAACATCGGCATGGCCGCCTGCGGCACGGCATCGATGCCTTTGCGCCGGATCACCGACAGGGCCAGTGCGGCGCCGCGGGTCACGGCGTTGTGCCGGCGGGCTTCTTCGCGCAGCGGCAGCAGCAGTTCGCGGGCGTGGCGCAGGGTCAACTGGGCGCTGGTCTGCATTTCCAGGATGCGCGCGTGGGTGCGCAGCAGCATGTCGTCGTCGACCAAGTGGCCCAGGCGCGCTTGTTCGCCCAGCAGTTTCAGCAGCACGGTCTCGACCTTGCGTACACCCTGCTCGAAGGCGCCGTCGGCGTTGACCAGCTGGATCATCGGCTCGACGTATTCGTCCCAGGTGGCCAGCACTTCGGCATAACGCTGACGCAGCGGAATCTGGCGGTTGCTGGTCTTGGCCCGTTCGGCCACGGCCACCAGTGCCTGCTCGTCGTTGTCGAGTTTTTTCAGCACATCGCGCACGCGCATGTCGAGCAGGCGCAACTGGCGTGCCAGGTCGTCACTGTCGCGGTTGTCGAAGGCATCCTGGATGTGCCCGGCCAGGCGCTCCAGGTGGCGCAAGTAGGCTTCGATCTCCAGGCACAGGCCCAGCCGGTGTTCGCGGCGCAGGTAGGCGAGGAAGTCGTGGATCTGCGCGTTGAGCTCGAAACGGTTCGGGCTCTTGGCCACCGGGACCAGGATATCCAGGCGGATCCACACGTCGAGTAGCTGGGTGATGTCCTGCGGGGTGCTTTCGAGCTGCTGGCGGGCCACATGCTGGCGCAGTTCGACCAGGCTCAGGGTGCCCTGGTCGAAACGCTCGCACAGCGGCTCGATCAGGGCCCAGTGTTCGGCTAGGGCGCGCAGGACGCGCTTGGGTTCGATCATTGGCTTCGACTCGTTGCCAAGAAAAAGGGGGCGATTGTACTGCATTCGCGGGGGTGGTTTTTACCCCTTGGTCTGTAATGAGAGATAACCATGGGATGTGCAGGTGTAAGGCGTTGTTCATGTGACGGCGCTCGGTCTGATAGGCGCTGCAAAAACCACGGCGTACACGTTAGAATGCCCAATTGCCTTCACCCCCTCGGATATCCGCCCCTTGCTGACCGAACCCCGTCGCCGCGCCTACCTTTCCGCCATGCAAGTGGTGCACTGGCTGCCGCGCGCCGAGCTGCCGTTCGCCGCACCGTCGCGGCCCGAGCTGCTGCTGCCGGTTGTGCCAGTCGAGGACATCGATTTTGAGGTCAGGCCGGCATCGGTAACCAGCGAAGCGCCTGTCACCCCCCAGGCTCGCTCCGGCGAGCGGCCGAAAATCGAGATCCCGCGCCCGGGCAGTGTGTCTAAACCCGCCGTCAAGCCTGTCGAGGCACAAGAGCAGCCCGCTGCTCCGCGCCCGGCGCCGGTGCCGCCACCGCGCTTTTCGCTGCAGTTGTTGCGCGCCGGCAGTTGCCTGCTGCTGGTTGAACTGGCCACCGGTCAGCCGTTCCAGAGCCGCGATCCCTCCTATCTGCTGCTCAAGGACATGCTGCGCGCCGCTGGCCTGCCCGATGCCCCGCAGATCATCGGCGAGCCGGTGCGCTGGCCACTGCTGGTGCGCGGCAACATGGACCAGGGGCCGGAGGCTGCGCGCGATTTCGTCCAGGGCTTCGTTCAGGCGCGCCTGGAAGACGCCCCGTGTACCTGTCTGTGGCTGGTCGGCCTGCCGGCACTGCGTTTTGCCGCCAATGCCGACGCCGATGCCTATTACCAAACCCTGACGCTCGACAGCCTGGGCGACGCCTGGGCATTGCCGGGCCTTGAACTGTTGATGGACGAGCCGCAACGCAAGGCGGACGTCTGGAAAGCCATGCGCCAGCTGATGGCGCGCTGGAAGAGCGTTGAATGAGTGACTCGATCAGCTTCCGCCCGATGACCGAGGCGGATCTGGATGCCGTACTTAAGATCGAATATGCCGCATTCAGTCACCCCTGGACCCGTGGAATCTTTCAGGATGCGCTCAAGTCGTACGAAGTCTGGCTGATGTTCGATGGCCAGCAGCAAGTGGGCCATGGTGTGATCAACGTGATCATCGACGAAGCGCACCTGCTCAACATCACCGTAAAACCGGAAAACCAAGGCTGCGGCCTGGGCTTGCGCCTGCTCAAGCACCTGATGGCCCGGGCCTATCAGCTCAATGGCCGCGAATGCTTTCTGGAAGTGCGCGCCAGCAACCAGTCGGCCTATCGTTTGTACGAGCGTTATGGTTTCAACGAAATTGGCCGCCGCCGCGACTATTATCCGATTGCCGGCGGCCGTGAAGACGCCCTGGTGATGGCCTGTACCCTGTTCGAAGACTGACTTTGCAGGGGCGTACCCGGGCGCGCAGGCTTTGTTCTCGGCAGGGGCGGATAAAGAATGAGACAACTGCTGTTGGCAGCGAGCCTGTGTATCGCAAGCGCTGCTCACGCTGACGAGCGCGACGTGTGGATGTTCGCCCAGTGGGCGGGTGATCATCAAACCCGCCCTTTCCGTGAAATGCTGGTAGATGCCCGGCTTTACGGTGTAGTGCCAATTCACCAGTTGCTGCGCTCGGCATCGGACTGGAAACTGTGCCACGCATCGCCTTTCGCTGTACCACCCCCCGGCAATTGGGCGGCTGTACGCTCGACCCTCGCGTTGATCAAGGCACTCGACGATCAAGGCATCCTGCGCCAGTTCGAGGTGGTTTCGGCCTACCGTGAGCCGCGCCTGAACGCCTGTGCGGGCGGGGCGGCCAACAGTGCGCATACCCGCGCTTTCGCCGTCGATATACTGCTGCCGGCCTGGGCCGACCCCAATCCGCTGTGCCGTTTCTGGCAGCAACACGGCCAAGCCTGGAACATGGGGCTGGGCCGCTACCCATCAGGCCGTATCCATTTGGATACCGCCGGTTATCGCACCTGGGGTGGTGATGGCGGTGCGGGGGCGTCGTTTTGCGTCAAACCCAAATGAGTCAGGCAACCCCGGCATTCGTCCATTAGCCACTCGGCGAAGCGCTGGCGCTTGCCGCTGTCGGCCAGAGGCTGCGGGCTGAGCAGGTGGTAGGCCGAGCCATCGCGCACAAAACCGAACGGCGCCTGCAGCTGCCCGCTGTCGAGTTCGTCGCGCACCATCAGGGCTGAGGCAATGGCCAGGCCCAGTCCGGCGCTGGCGGCCTGAATCGACAGGTAGAAATGTTCGTAGTCGCTGCGTTCGCAGTGCCGCGCCTGCTGGCCGCTCAGGCGCAGCCAGGTGGGCCAGGCAGCAGGGCGTGTGGTGCTGTGCAGCAGCCGTTGGCCATCGAGTCTGGCGCTGGCGGCGGGGTGGCACACCGGGCCGATCCATTCATCGCAGATTTTCTGGCTGTACAGCTGGTTGTCCCAGTGGAAGTCGTCGCGGCGAATTGCCAAGTCGACACCGCTGCGCGCGAAGTCCAGCGGGCCGCCTGCGGCTACCAGGTGCAACTGAAGGTCGGGGTGGGTGGCATGGAAGCGCGGCAGGCGCGGGATCAGCCAGCGCATGGCGATGGTCGGCTCGCAAGACAGCACCAGCACATTGTCGCGAGCTTGTTGCTGCAGGCGCTGCACGGCGCCTTCGAGCTGTTCGAAGATCGCCTGGGTGGTGCTTTGCAGGGCACGACCGGCGGGGGTGAGGAAAATGGCCCGGTTGCGGCGTTCGAACAGTTCCACCCCAAGGCTTTCTTCCAGCAGGCGTATTTGGCGGCTGACCGCGCCGTGAGTGACGTGTAAGTGCTCGGCGGCGCGTACGAAGCTCTCGGTCTGGGCGGCGATGTCGAAGTAGCGGAAGGCGTTGAGTGGCGGCAGTTTCATGATATCCCTGTTCAGCTGTGCCGGCCTCTTCGCGGGTAAACCCGCTCCTACATGGCCACATATTTCCCTGTAGGAGCGGGTTTACCCGCGAAGAGGCCAAGGCAGGCTGTACATATCTGTGAGCAAAACTATCAGATTCATCTCAGCATAAATCGATTTTTCCGCATCTGTAAGCGCTTGATAATCGGCGGTCTGTGCATTTCCATCGCCTATCGAGAGCCCTCAGCATGACCGAACTCATCGCCGTCGCCCTGTTCACCCTGCTCGCCGTCATCAGCCCTGGCGCAGACTTCGCCATGGTCACCCGCAGCAGTTATGCGCAGGGCCGCAAGGCCGGGCTGGCTGCTGCTGTGGGCATCGCCCTGGGGGTGCAGGTGCATGTGTTGTACACGGTGTTGGGCATTGCCGTGATCATCAGCCAGAGCCCGACGCTGTTCTTCGTCATGAAGGTGCTGGGTGCAGGCTACCTGATCTACCTCGGGTACAAGTCATTGACCAACACCCGACGCATCAGCCTGGACGGGGTTGGCCAGTCTGCTGCCAGCGTACTGCAAGCGCTGCGCACCGGCTTTTTGACCAACGCCCTCAACCCCAAGACCATGCTGTTTGTCATCAGTGCCTTCACCCAGGTAGTGCAGCCTGGCAGCCCGCTGGCGCTGAACTTCGCCTACGGTGCGTTCATGTCCGTTGCCCATTGGCTATGGTTCAGCCTAGTGGCGGTATTTTTCTCCAGTACGGCATTGCGCAGGGCGATGATCGAGCGGCAAGTGCTGGTTGACCGGGCCATTGGTCTGGCATTGATCGGGCTTGGCCTGGCTGTGGCGGTGACCGGAATACGTTGAGGCGACGATAGCAGCGCCGAAACCTGTGATTCGGCGCCCGGCTGCTGCGGGATTGGTTGGCGCGGGCATCAGCAACTTTTTCGCAGGCAAAGAAAAAGGGCTTACCTTGCGGTAAGCCCTTCGTCTTGTTTGGTGGCTACACAGGGACTTGAACCCCGGACCCCAGCATTATGAATGCTATGCTCTAACCAACTGAGCTATGTAGCCGATGGCGCGCATTATTCTCTTGAACGCCCCCTCTGTCAACACTCATTTCAAAAAAAATTTGCACGCTTTCAAAAACTTAGCGGCCAGCCCCGGTTTCAGCGCACCACAAGCCAGTGCCCGAGCACGCCCAGCAACTGCAACTGCTGGGCTGCAGCCAGGGATTGCAGGCTTTGGCCAGGCTGGTCGAGGTTGAAGTCGCCGCTTACACGGCGATGAGCCACTTGTTCATCCATCATCCACAGACGCTGCCCTTGGTAACCGGCAAGGCGCTCCAGCACCTGCCTCAATGGCATGTCTGTGGCTTTCAGGCGGCCATTGCGCCAACTGTCAGCGGTTTTCAGATCAACCTTACGCACCGGGTCGATGCGTGTGTCATCGAAGGTTACCCGCTCACCCGCCGAGACCATCCGCTGCTCACCCCCCTGGGTGACCATGGCCTTGCCACTGAATACCACGAGTTCGTCGCGCCCTGCATGGCGGGCTATCTGCAAGCGAGTGCCGTATACCTGGATGCGTGCGTTGCCCACTTCCACGTCCATGGCGCGCCCGTCGAGCACGACTTCCAGATGCACCTGGCCCTGCACCAGGTGCAGTTGGCGGGTGCGGCCGCGCAGGTCGACGTTCATCGCGCTGGCGCTGTCCAGGTTCAATGTCGTGCCATCCGCCAAGCGTATGCTGCGGCGCTCTCCCACATCGGTGTACAGCTCGCTGGCCAGACGCTGCATCAGCGGCCAGTACAGGTAAGCTGCAGCGGCTAACCCTAGCAAAAACGCAAGCGCCAACCCTTTACCCAGATGACTGCGACGGACAGTGACATGCCGTGGGCGAGGGCGGGCAGGTGCGGGTTGCAGCTGTTGCCAGAACGTCTCCAGCTCGGCGTAGGCGTGGGCGTTCTCTTGTACCTGGCACCAGGCTGCAAATGCCTGGCGCTGGGTTTCGTCGCAACCGGGCTGGCGCAGCAACGAAAACCACGCCAGCGCTTCCTGTTGTGGATCGGGCTGCAGCTGCTTGGCGGACATCGGGCTCATGGGGGCGGTCTGCTCACGATAGGGGCCGTTTGGCCTAACGATGACAGGAGTCATTGGCAGAGGATGCTAATTATATTGAGAACCATTTTCAAGTACGTGGCGACAGGGGGATAAAAAAGGTAGCTATGTATCTATTTGATTCCTGATAATCGGATCCCAAACCAGAGGACGGAGATTCAGGCAAATGGCCACCAGTAGTGCCTCCACCGCATCCACCCCGGCAGCGGCAAGCCAAGCCTCGCCGATGGTGATGCGTATCATCGGTTTCTGCGCCTTGGCGCACTTGATCAACGACCTGATCCAGTCGGTGCTGCCCGCGATCTACCCGATGCTCAAGGCCAACTACGACCTGAGCTTCGCCCAGATCGGCATGATCACGCTCACGTTCCAGATCACCGCCTCGCTGTTGCAGCCTTGGGTCGGCTTCTTCACCGACCGCCGGCCCACGCCAAATCTGTTGCCGCTAGGCACCCTGTGTACGTTGGTGGGGATCGTGATGCTGGCCTTCGTTGGCAGTTTCCCGATGATCCTGCTGGCGTCGGCTTTGGTGGGCATTGGCTCGTCGACCTTCCACCCGGAAACCTCGCGTATTGCACGGCTGGCCTCGGGCGGGCGCTTCGGCCTGGCCCAATCGACCTTCCAGGTCGGTGGCAACACCGGCTCTGCTCTGGGCCCACTGCTGGCAGCGGCCATCGTCATACCGTTCGGCCAGACCCATGTGGCCTGGTTCGGCCTGGCCGGGCTGTTCTTCCTCGGCGTTACCCTGATGTTGCGCGGCTGGTACAAGGAACACCTCAATCAGGCCAAGGCGCGCAAGGCAGTTCAGGCCACCCACGGCATTTCGCGCAATCGGGTAATCGCGGCGCTGATCGTGCTGGGCTTGCTGGTGTTCTCCAAGTACTTCTACATGGCCAGCTTCACCAGCTACTTTACCTTCTACCTGATCGAGAAGTTCGGAGTGTCGGTGGCCAGCTCGCAGCTGCACCTGTTCCTGTTCCTCGGCGCGGTGGCGGCGGGCACCTTCTTTGGCGGGCCGATCGGTGACCGTATCGGACGCAAGGCTGTGATCTGGTTTTCAATACTGGGCGTGGCGCCGTTCACGCTGGCGCTGCCGTATGCCGACTTGTTCTGGACCACAGTGCTGAGCGTGGTGATCGGCTTTATCCTGGCTTCGGCGTTTTCCGCGATCGTGGTGTATGCGCAGGAGCTGGTGCCGGGCAGCGTGGGCATGATTGCCGGGATCTTCTTCGGCCTGATGTTCGGATTTGGCGGCATTGGCGCTGCGCTGTTGGGGTACGTAGCGGACCTGCGTGGTATCGAATATGTGTATGGGTTGTGCTCGTTCCTGCCATTGTTCGGGTTGTTGGCGGTGTTCCTGCCAAGTACAGGTAAACGCTGAACGCGCCGGGGGCCTGGCAGAGGCCCCTGGGCAATTGACGAGCCCCCCGGAGGTGGCTAGAGTGCCGCCTCTTTTTTCAATCACCTGCGTAGTAGCCAAAGCAATGCGCCGTACCCAGTCCCTCCCACACGCCCGCCAGCCTGCCTTCCAGGCACTGCGTCGTGCATGGCCGAGTGACACGGTGCTCAAGCGCCGCCGCAGCGTGCTGTTTGCCTTCACCTTCTCGCCACACCTCGCCTGAACTGATCTGCGCTATCGCGTCGCTCGCCGTTCTGGCGTGCGCGCCTGTTTCTGCACGTCTTTTCGGTTTGCCAGGAGTGGTACATGAACATGCGTTTGTTGGCGGGCTTATTGTTCGCCGTTTCTGTCGTGGGTTTCAGTTTGGGGGCCAGCTTGCCGCTGGTGTCGTTGCGCCTGCATGAAGCGGGGGCGAGCACACTGGAAATCGGCATCATCTCGGCCATCCCTGCCGCCGGCATGATGCTCTCGGCTTTTCTGGTCGACGCCTGCTGCCGCCATCTCGCCCGGCGCACTATCTATCTGCTGTGTTTCAGCCTGTGCACGGTCAGCATCGCCTTGCTCGAGTCCGCGTTCGGCTCGTTGTGGCTGCTGGCGCTGCTGCGCCTGGGCCTGGGGCTTGGCATGGGGATCGCCATCATCCTCGGCGAGTCGTGGGTCAACGAACTGTGCCCCGAACATAACCGCGGCAAGATCATGGCCCTGTACGCCACCAGCTTTACGGGCTTTCAGGTGCTGGGCCCGGCCATGCTGGCAGTGTTGGGCGCCGATAGCCCGTGGATCACGGGTGTCGTCACGGTCTGTTATGGGCTGGCGTTGCTGTGCATCGTGCTGACGGTGCCTAACGACCATGTCGAGCACGAAGAGGGAGAAAAAAGCTTCGGCCTGGCCGGGTTCTTCCGTGTGGCACCGGCGTTGTGCATGGCGGTGCTGTTCTTCTCGTTCTTCGATGCCGTGGTGCTGTCGCTGCTGCCGGTGTACGCCACCAGCCATGGCTTTGCCGTTGGCGTGGCGGCGTTGATGGTGACGGTGGTGTTTGCCGGCGACATGCTGTTCCAGCTGCCGCTGGGCTGGTTGGCCGATCGGGTTGAGCGCACAGGGCTACACCTGGCGTGCGGGCTGGTGGCGATGGTGATCGGCATCGGTTTGCCCTGGCTGCTGAATCTGACCTGGCTGCTGTGGCCGCTGCTGGTGGTGCTGGGCGCGGTGGCGGGGGGGATCTATACCTTGGCGCTGGTGCTGATCGGGCAGCGCTTCAAGGGCCAGGACCTGGTCACTGCCAACGCCAGTGTGGGCTTGCTGTGGGGCGTAGGCAGCCTGGTCGGGCCGCTGGTCAGTGGGGCGGCCATGAATGTCGCGCCGCATGGTTTGCCCATGGCGCTGGCACTGATGGCCGGGCTGTTCGTGTGCTTTGCCAGGCAGTCATACCGGCGCCGTGGGCGGATGCGGGCTGTGGCGCAGTGATAACCCTTTACGCCGCGCCGATGCTTACCCAATAGCGCGTCCTGTACTCGACCCGCACGGGCAGGCTGCGGGTGAGCAGTTGCAGAATCTGCCCGGTGTCAGCCAACTGATAGGTGCCGGAAACCTTCAAACCCGCCACTTCTGGAGCGCAGCGCAACAGGCCCGGTCGGTAGCGGCCGAGTTCGCTGGCAAACTCGGCAAGCGGCATCTGCTGCACGCTGAGTACACCTTCGGTCCAACCCCAGGGGTCGTTGTGCAGTGTTCTGGCCTGAATGCTGCCGTCGGCTGTGACTTGCAAGGTTTCACCGGGCAGCACTTGCCTCGCTGAGGCCGAGGCAGGGAACAGCGTGACTTCACCACGACGCACCGACAGCAGCAGCCCTTGGCTGTTTTCGCGCAGCAACAGCTGGCCATCGAAGGTGGTCAGCGGGCCGACACGGGTGGCGACGTGGAACGGGCGGTTGTCGTTGGGGTTGCTGTCGAGGCTGACCTCGCCATGGATCAGTTTCAGCTGGCGTTGCTCCGCGCTGTAGTGCAAGTCGATGGCACTGGCTGTGTTGAGCTGCAGACGGCTGCCGTCACTGCCTTGCCATTGGCGCCGTTCGCCTGTGGCAGTGCTGGTGTCGGCCAGCAGCTGTGGCAGGCCTAGCGGTTCGCGCGCGGCCCAGCCCAGGCTGCCGCCCACGGCCAACAGCCCCAGCAACTTCAGGTGGTCCCTGCGGCTGGCTTTTGGGTGCTGGCTAGCGTCCAGGGTGCGCCGGCTCAGGTCCTTGGGCAGCCCGGCCAGTTCATCACCCAGATTACTGACTCGCTGCCAGGCCAGGCGGTTGTGTGGGTGGCTGGCCAGCCAGTGTTGAAACTGCTGCTCGGTGCGCGGGCTGGGGGTGTCGAAACGCAGCTTCACCAGCCAGTCGATGGCCTGATCGACCTGCGCCTGTGCGGGCGTACCATCAGGCATCGGCATAGCGCAACCGGTAGCAGGCGCCCAGGGCTTTGGCCAGGTCGCGCTCAACGGTGGCCCTGGACACCTCCAGACGTTGGGCAACCTGCACGATGCTCAAACCGTCTAGCTGGGCCAGCAGGAACGCTTGGCGGACGCGCGGTTTCAACTGGTGCAAGGCGCGGTCGAGGCGTTCAAGGCTATCGAGGATGACAAGCTTATCCTCTTCGCTGGGCACTTCTGCTTCGGGCAGGTGAGCCAGGCTCTCCTGGTAGGCCCGCTCCAGCGCGCGGCGGCGGAACTGGTCGATCATCAAGCCACGGGCGATGCTGCTGAGGTAGGCGCGCGGTTCTTTGAGCGGCGACACCTGGCGGGCGCGCAACAACCGCACGAAGGTATCCTGGGCCAGGTCCGCGGCATGTTCACTGCAACCGACCCGGCTGCGTAACCAGCCGCGCAACCAGGCATGGTGAGACTGGTAGAGCAGAGCGACCTCGGTGGGCTTGAGCGTGTCGTTGATCTGCATCGTAGAGAAGGCCCAGTCCAGTGATGTGTGCGATTGTGAATAGTTCTCAATTCTATGCGGGGAAGATGGCGCGGAGCAATGGCATGCCAAAGATTAGCTGCGCAAGAACCGGCGTTTGCCCGATGAACGGCTGCGCTAAGCTGGACCTGCAATCGACTTGATGGAGGTGCCATGATGCTGGCCGACCTTTCGCCCGAGGCCTATCACGAGGCCGCGCAACACCTGGCGGCACTTGACCCGGACTGGTCACGGCATATCGCAGCGATCGGGCCCTGCCTGCACCAGGCTACGCCGGGACGTGAGCCTTATGAGGCATTGGTGCGGGCGATTGCCTACCAGCAACTGCACGCCCGTGCCGCCGAGGCGATCCTGGGGCGTTTGCTGGCACTGTTCCCGGCAGATGATTTTCCCCAGCCAGAGCAGTTGCTGGCGGTATCCCCGGAAACCCTGCGTGCCTGCGGCTTTTCGGCGAGCAAGCTGGTGACGGTCCAAGGCATTGCTCAAGCCACCCTGGAGGGCCTGGTACCGACGCGGGAGCAGGCGTTAACCATGGCTGACGAGGCGTTGATCGAACGCCTGGTGGCGCTGCGTGGGGTAGGGCGGTGGACGGTGGAGATGCTGCTGATCTATAGCCTGGGGCGTTCTGACATTCTGCCGGTGGACGATTTTGGCGTGCGCGAGGGGTATCGGCGGCTCAAGGGGCTGGAGACGGCGCCGACACCGGCGCAAATGCGTTCGCTGGGCGGCGCCTGGCGGCCGTTTCGTACCGTGGCGGCCTGGTACCTGTGGCGGGCCTGAGGTTTTCGCATCGCCCGTACAGGCAACAACATATCCGGGAAACAAAGATGAACCTCTACACCACCCCCGACCAACGCTGGCAAGCCATAGAGAGCCGCGACACTGCCGCCACAGGCCACTTTGTCTACGCCGTACGTACCACCGGCGTCTACTGCCACCCCGGCTGCAAATCACGCCAGGCCAAGCGCGTGAACGTCGAGTTCTACGACACTGCCGCGGCTGCCGAGGCTGCCGGCTACCGTGCTTGCAAACGCTGTATCAGCAAGGCCAGCGCCACCCGCCACAGCCAGCTGGTTACTCACGCCTGCCGCTTGATCGAAACCAGCGACCCCGTTCCAAGCCTCGGCCAACTCAGTGCACGGCTGGCCGTCAGCCCCTTCCACCTGCATCGGCTGTTCAAGGCCGAAACCGGGGTTACCCCCAAAGCCTACGCCACGGCCTTCCGGGCCCGGCGCCTGCGTGCGCACCTGGAAGGCGGCCAGCACTCGGTCACCGATGCTATTTACAACGCCGGCTACAACTCCAACAGCCGCTTCTACGAAAGCGCCGACCAGCGTCTGGGCATGCGCCCCCGGCAATACCGCGCCGGCGGTGCCGGGGCAACCATTCACTTCGCCCTTGGGCAATGCTCGCTGGGTGCAATACTGGTAGCCCAGAGCGACAAGGGCATCTGCGCGATTCTGCTGGGCGACGACCCCGAGGGCTTGTTGCACGAGCTGCAGGATCAGTTCCCCAAGGCCCACCTGATTGGCGGCGACAGCGCCTACGAACAGAAGGTCGCCGAAGTGATCGGTTTCGTCGAAGCGCCCGCCTTGGGCCTGGCCCTGCCGCTGGATGTGCAAGGCACCGCGTTTCAGGAGCGGGTGTGGCAGGCGCTGCGTGAGGTGCCGGCCGGCAGCCGGGTCAGCTACACCGACATCGCCGAGCGCATTGGCGCCCCCAAGGCCGTGCGGGCGGTCGCCATGGCCTGCGCGGCCAACCGTATTGCCGTGGCCATCCCTTGCCACCGCGTGGTGCGCCGGGATGGCGACATCAGCGGTTACCGCTGGGGCGTGGAGCGCAAACAGCAATTGCTGAAGCGAGAAACGGCACTCTCCTGACCGCCCGAAGCCGCGTAGAATCTCCCGCCAAATCGAATTGCAAAGAGGAATATTCGATGAGGCGTGTCAGCCTTGCCCGTTATTGCCCAGGTCTGATTGCCCTGCTGGCCCTGATGCTGTTGCTTGTCAGCCCGGCCTGGTCGGCCCCGGCCACGCCATTGTCCAACCTGGCGGCTGCCGAGGCGCCCGCACTGGACGAAAACGCCAGCCTCGAACAACTGAGCGACCGCTTGGACCTCATCCGCCAAGGCGTCACCAGCGAGGCCAACGACGACGTGCTGTCGCAACTGCGCCTGGGCGCGATGCAGGTTCAGCGTCAAGCTGATGCATTGAGTGCGCTGCGCACTGCCGATGTGGGAAAACTCGATGATCAGCTGAAGGTCATCGGCCCGGCCCAGCCGGGCGAGGCCGCTACCCTGACGCAGCAGCGCAAAGCGCTGGAGGCCGAGAAAAAGGCGCTGGTAGCCCAGCAGGATCAGGCCACCAAGCTGACCCAGTCGGCCCGTGACCTGTCCACGCAAATCGTCAACCTGCGCCGCAGCCAGTTCAACTCGCAAATCACCAGCCGTGCAGCCTCGCCGCTGAGCCCGGCGTTCTGGCAGAGCATCATCCGCCCCACCCAGGACGACGTGGCGCGCCTGCGTGACCTGCGCGGCGAGGCGGCCGACGCCATCAGCAGCGCCTTCAGCGCCGAAAACCGCTGGCTGTTCGTTGCCAGCCTGGTGGCGGCGATTCTGGTGTGGACGTTGGTACGGCGCGTGCTTGAACGCTTGCTGGCCAGTGCCATGATCCGTTGGTTGCCGGAGGGCCGCCTGCGCCGCAGCGCCTTGGCTCTGGGCGTTAGCCTGGCAACCCTGGGCACCATCGCCGGCTCGGTGTCTTTGCTGCGCTGGGGGCTGGAAAGCAATGCGCGATTGGGTTCGGATATCACCAGCCTGACCAATCACATTCTTACCCTGGTGGTGTTCAGTGCCTTCATCACAGGCCTGGGCCGCGCCATGCTGATGCTGCAGCGTCCGTCCTGGCGGTTGCCGGCGATCCACGACGAAGTCGCCAGTGCGCTGGGCTGGTTCCCGAAGGTGCTGGCATTGGCACTGATGGTCATGATGACCATGGAGCGCATGAACAGCGTGATCGGCGCCAGCCTGGCGCTGACGGTGGCCGTCAACGGGCTGACCGCGCTGGTGGTGGCGCTCACCTTTGCAGGCGCGCTGCTGTGTTATCGCCGCACCCTGCGCAAGCATGACCTGGAGCGCCCGACGGGCCTGGCCGGGCTGATCCCGTTCGTGATGGTCATCTGGCTGACGTTGATCCTGCTGGCACTGCTCACCGGCTACCTGACACTCGCCTATTTCCTTACCGCCAAGCTGTTGTGGGTCAGCCTGGTGATCACCTGTGCCTACTTGCTGACCACCTTCTTCGGCGACCTGTGCGAAACCCTGCTGTCGCCCCGCCAGCCCGGTGGCCTGGCACTGGCGTCGACCCTGGGCCTGGCGCCTCGCCATCAGGCGCAGGCCAGCACCATACTGGCCGGCATCGGCCGCACTGTCGTGCTGTTCCTGGCACTGCTGCTGGTGTTGATGCCGTCGGGCACCAGCCCTAGCGAATTGCTGCTGAGTCTGGGCGACTGGGATGGGACCGGCGGCAAGGTGCTCGGCAACCTGAACATCGTGCCGCAGGACATCCTGCTGGCCTTGGCGATCTTCCTCGGTGGCCTGTTCGCCATCCGTGTGGTCAAGCGCTGGCTGAGCGACCGCCTGCTGCCGGAAACCGAGATGGACGCCGGCATGCGGGCCTCGCTGGTGACCCTGGTGGGTTACCTGGGGTTCCTGTTCCTGGCCATGCTGGTGATGTCGACCTTGCGTATCAACCTCACCAGCCTGACCTGGGTGGTCAGTGCCCTGTCGGTCGGTATCGGTTTCGGTTTGCAGCAGATCGTGCAGAACTTCATTTCCGGCCTGATCCTGCTGACTGAGCGCCCGGTGAAGGTCGGCGACTGGGTCAGCCTGGCGGGTGTCGAGGGTGATATCCGCCGCATCAACGTGCGCGCCACGGAGATCCAGATGTCTGACCGTTCCACGGTGATCGTGCCCAACTCGCAGTTCATCTCGCAGAACGTGCGCAACGTGACCATGGGCAATGCGCTGGGCGTGGTCAGCATTACCTTGACACTGCCGCTGGAGACTGATGCCAACCGCGTCCGGGAGCTGCTGCTGGCGGCTTACCATGAGCATGAGGCGATTCTGGATGCGCCAGCTGCCTCGGTGTCGTTCAAGGACCTGACGGCCAGCGGCATGGTGATTGGTGTGAGTGGCTATGTGGCCGGGCCGCGGCAGGTATCGGGAGCCCGCAGCGACCTTTTGTTCACCATTCTTGGCCGGTTGCGCGATGAAGGCATTCCACTGTCTTCGCCGCAGAGCATGGTGCTGGTGCAGGAGGGGGCGCGGCCGGCTGACGAGTCGGTGTAGGCATCGGGGGGCAGTCCAGCTGGTAGGAGCGGGTTTACCCGCGAAAGGGCCGGCCCTGCTGGCCAATCTCCCCCGCCGTTCACCGTTGCCGCCGCCACCGTATTCGCGGGTAAACCCGCTCCTACGCG